>CAZUHO010000005.1:13574-23341 GCA_964620725.1 uncultured Dehalococcoidales bacterium | reverse complement strand
TGGGCTATTACGCTGACCACGCCGCTGACACCAACCCCTGGCCCACCGATCAGACTGCTGTGGCTGACTACGTCGTCGGAGAAATTGTAGGGACGTATCAGTGGGATACCGAGGGCACCATGAGCGGTCTCGTATATGCTGGCCTGACTTGGCAAGATGACCAGTGGGTAAAAACACCAGCAACGCCATAGTATAGCCTAAAGCTTTAGTCTAAGGCTCTAATCTAAGTGAAGCCAATTTAGAAGGGCTTATTAGCAGGTTACTTTGTTTCTAACCTGCCAGTAAGCTTTTCTATTTCCTTAGAACGTGAGCTAAAGCAAAGAGACAAATAAAAATCAGGGAATTTAAGAGGGGCTAACGCCCCTCTTTTATATCTTATATCTTTTCCCACCCGCCACTCCCCGAGGGCATTCTTTCCCACCCTCCCACCCATTAGGCTCTGCAGCTTATCCTGCAATTCTCCCGTCCTACAACGGTTAGAACCTCTTTAACACCGCCCTTTAATGAAGGGGTTTACCCCCACACTTAAGGGAGAGGTAAAAGAGAGTTTTAGAGGCGAAGCCTACGAGGGCGGGTCAGGGTGGGAAGAAAAACCTAATTTAACAAGGGGGTGGGCTGGGTGGGAAGCAGCAGGGTTAGGCTGTTTCTAGCTTGCCGATAAGCTTTTCTACTTCGGGGCGGTCACTGCAGAAAGCGAAGAGGGTCTCATCGGTGATGACCCGCCTGGTGTAAAGGTTAACCAGGGCTTCATCCAGTGAAATCATACCTATTTCCCGGTGAGTACGGATTACATTGTGCAGGAGGTATATCTTGCCCTCACGGATTAGACTCCTCACCGGAGGGTTAGCCAGCATAACCTCTACGGCAGCGATTCTCCCTGAGCCATCAGCCCGGGGGACAAGCACCTGGCATACTATAGCCACCAGCAGGGAAGACATACGCGTCTGAGCCAGATGGCGCTCGTGAGGCGGGAATAAATCTATTATCCTCTCCGCTGCCTGGGAGGCACTGGGGGCATGACCGGTAGAGAGGATTAGGTGCCCGGTCTCAGCCAGAGTAAGCACAGCAGACGCAGTATCCAAATCCCTCATCTCACCCACCAGAATTACATCCGGGTCCTGCCTCAAGATATGCTTCAATGCGTCAGCAAAAGACAGGGTATCGCTGCCCAACTGCCGCTGGGTTACGGCGCTTTTAATATTGAGGTGAATATACTCAATAGGGTCTTCAATGGTAATCACATGGCGACTTTCTATTGTGTTCAGATGGTTAATCATAGCCGCCTGGGTGGTGGTCTTACCTGAGCCGGTAGGCCCGGTAACTATTATCAGTCCTCGCGATTTGAGGGCAAGCTCCTTATATATCTGAGGCAGCCCCAGCTCATCTATAGTCGGAATCTTCTCCGGCAGTAAGCGGATGGCAAGGCTGACGGTACCGCGCTGCTGAGCGGCGTTGCAGCGGAGGCGGCCGACGCCGGCTAAGGTAAAGCCAAAATCAAGCTCCAGCTGGCGGTGGAACTCTTCCCTCTCCTGAGGCGTAGTTATCCTGGTGAAAGCCTGGCTTATCTCGTCAGCAGTTAGTGGTGTTGCATCCTTCAGCACTTCCAGTTTGCCGCCAATCCGCAACAGTGGCGGACTATCAACAATCAGGTGCAAATCAGAAGCACCCAGCGACTTAGCTTTATGAAGTAATGCCGAAATATCCATTCCTCATCCCTGCCTTATGTAAAGCTCAAACGTAAAATCACCAACCCACGTATAGTCCTCCAGCACCTTTATAGAGGATATGGTAGCGTTACCAAAGCTGCTTCTTAAATCTCTGGCATATAAGAAAATGTCATCCACAGATGGGGCTATACCCCTTACCGTTATCGAATTACCCTTATGTTCAATCCTGGTCAAATTCATGCCCACTGGCAGCAGGTTGGTAATCTCGACCACGTCACCACTCATCTGTTCCCGACCCGCTTCTAGGGAGGTCAAGGTAGTATCAAATATTCCCGCCCTGGCTTCTATTGGCGCAAGCTGGGCTTCTACCTGCGTAATCTGCTCCTGCAGTGCTCCCATCTCATTAATCTGCAGGGCAATACTGCTCTGAAGCGGGCCAATTTGGGAACGCAGCGTTGAATTATACTCAGACTTGCCGTGAATCATAAATCCCATACTAATAATTAAGCCAGCAACGGCTATGATACCAACCGGGACAAGGATGCGTAATACACTCACACCCTTGGGCTGGTAAGCCTCGGGCAGGGCATTAAAATTCACCAGTGAAACATTAGCCCCTTCCCTTTCGTACCGCAGCTCCTTAAGCGCCAGCCCAATATTGACCATGAAGTCACTGGCGTCAAAGCCATCAGGGGATTCCATAGGCGATGGTAATATTGACACCGGGCACCCTAGCTTGTCTCCCAGCGATTGCCAGTTCTCCGGTAGCTGTGACAGGTCACTACAAACAAACATCGGTACCGTTGAATCCAGGGGGGTTTCCTTATGGCTAGAATTATAGAAGTTGATAGTCCTATCAACTTCTTCGGTGATAGCTGATAGCCTCTCCGGTGCCGATGTAACCTCACCGGCTAAAGATAGCCTGTGGATTAGCTGGGGAAGCCTATCCTCCATAATCATAATGTCAAGGTGGTCTAACCTGGTATTAATAATTATCGCCCTGGGCTCATCCAAGGTCCGGCATAGGGCTAACGGCGCTAGATCCATAACATATGGTTGAACACCCGCCAGATGCAGTGTCTTAACCAGGACATCAACCACATTGCGGGGGAAAACGGCTAAGAAAACGCGGGTTTCTCCCGGTGGGGCAGAAAGGCGTTGATATGAAAGGTAGACCTCGTCTAAAGACACCGGTACCACCCTTTTTGCCTCTTGCTTTACCGCCTCAGGCAGTATGGCATCAGGCAGCTCGGGCAGAGAAATCAGACGGTACAAGGAATTGAGCCCGCCTAGACCAGCGACAACCCTCCGTACCCCAATTTTTGTCAGCTTAAATAGCTTATCAAGCTCCTCAGCAACCCTGGTTTCATCCAGGACAAGCCCCTGGCTGACCAGACCCGGCTCCAGAGGCAAGCTAGCCCACTTCTTTACCAGCCTACCCTCAACCTCCAGGAGGTTAACGGCATCATCTCTAACAAATACGGTAATAACCTTTTCCGCCACAGTTATTCACCCCCGTAGCTATAACCAACAAGCTTAATCGTGCCTGACGACTTCTCCCGCTCCTGCCCCAGGGTCATCATAACAAGCACAGGCTCAGGAATTTTTATATCTACCGTTTCCACGGTAGCACTGGCAAAACGCTCATCAGTGGCTATGGCATTAACCATGTTAAGTATACTACTCAGCTCACCCTCCACCTGCACCTCAAAATAGATAACGAGGAAGGTAACATCCTCCACCTCTTTCTCACGCGGCGCATCCGCCGCCATGCTCACTACCTCCAGCTCATATTTCTGGGCAAGCTGAGTTAATACCTCGTTGTACTCAATGCTTGCCTCCAATTCAGGGAAGCTCGCCAGAGCACTAGTAAGCAATGCCTGGGTTTCTCCCAGTTTGCTCTGCTGCTGGCTCAGCTGGGTTTCCAAGGACTGCCTTCCCGAAATGAGCCTGGCCAACTGAGTCTGAGTCCCAGCCAAACTACTTTCCAGCTCCTCCTGTTCGCTAGACTGCCGGGCATAAAGAAAAAACAGGGCAACAAAGGCGATAACGAAAACGCCAATTCCCATAACTAACAAGGCTGTCCTACCTAACCTAAACTTCACTTTTCCATCACCTCACCAAGTAACTAAGGGTCCCGCCGCTGGCAACCTTGCTGCGGAAGGAGAGAATTATATAGACTAGCATAAACCCATCATCTTCAGTAGGCAAGTTCACCCGAGCCCAGGTCTGGCCAGGTTCTATGATGGGATAGGCAACGGTAAAGGTATCAATATCTACACCGGGCACAGCTAGACCGGGTGAATTTGAATTCCACACATCATTCGCCGGGCTTTCCGAATTTGACAGGCTGGCGCCTTCAACCCTTATATAATCTTCATCGTAGTTTCCGTATTCGTTTTCCTCGTCTCCCTCGCCAACAAAGCAGGTAAGGCGGGCGGCGTACTCCTCCTCGACAATGGCATCAGGGGCAATGAAGCCGCTAATTATGCCCCCCTTCTCTCCATCACCATCAAAATCAGGGTCGCTATGCCAGCCTAAAGTAAAGACAAAACCGGGGGTGGCTATATCGTAGACATACAGTTGGTGCCCTTTAGTCTCCGGGCTGGAATAGATAATAACCAGCGACCAGCCAGCATAAGCAGCCATGAACCTATCAGGGTAGTCGCTCCACGGTCCAGCATTGGGCAGTTTATGGGCTGGGGTGGCCAGGGGATAACCCGTCTTGTCACCGGTAGGGTTCTCAGCATCACAGAGGTCAAAGTAATATGTATCAGAGCCCGTTCCCGCTCTGCGCACATTTATTATAGAATCGGCGTGCTTCACGATATAGGTGCCGCTGCCATTGGAGCCGACGTCCTCATCCTCAATGAGTTGCCTGACCTCATCAGTGGCATCATAAAAGCAACCGTAGAACCATGTCCCCTCGTATGCAGTCTCGCCGGGTATGGTGGCTACCTGCCATTGGTCAGTGGTTACCGGAGTCATTGCGCCGGCAACGCCGAAGGAAACCCTGTTAACCTTAGCCGCATCAATCAGCGCTATCAGCTCAGCCTGGGTGGGGTTATCGGGGTACTCCAGCTCCTCTATCTCCCCCCACCTCCACCTCGTACCCCCGTAAGGAGACGTATACTGCTCCGCATAGTGATAGTCTATCCACCCTGACCAGTAGAGATAGGCAGCCTGCACCGTGGCAGTAGCCGGGATATCATCCACGGTAATGGTATCCTCACTCTCCCGGAGGAGCCAGTCACGGTAACTATTACTTCCGTATTTATGTGACAACAGGGTATTCCCCACAGCGGAGTAATCCCCCGACACCGCTGCGCCGAGCCTGCGCAGCTCAATTGTAGCCGCATAAGCGTCAACAGCAAGCTCTCTGCCTCCACTATCGGTAGCCGTTGAGGTAACGGCGTAGACCTTGACATCAGCGTCCCAGGTATACTCAACACCGCTAACTCCGGTGGTATCTATCCAGGAAACAGCCGCCCCCGGCTGCTGGTCTGCTGGACCCGAGAAGTGGAAGGTGATAGTTTTCACCATGGGGTAGGAGGTACCACCAGGGAAGACCGAAAGCTGAGGCTGAGAGGCGAAGTTCCAGACCACAGCCTCACCACTCTTGTACGGGACAATGTCCATAGAGGTGGGGGCACAGCCGCCACTAAGGTTACAGTCATCATCGTAGTGAAAGCCGGACGGTAACCATATACCTATCTCATTCACCCTCAAACTGTCTCTCTCCGTCTCGTTTGCCCAGTAAAAGGCTATTTGTATCTGGTACTCCGTCTCCTCCGTCCCGGAGGTATGACCAACAATTATCAGCTTACCCTCCTCAATAATGCTCCTCGCCTGCACAGCTGTTGGGGGACCTATATCCCTGGGAATCCACACATTCTGAAAACTAACCTGTACAGTACTGCCATTTATCTGGTTCGGCAGTGTATAGGGAGGATAGATTGTTGTATAGTCATAGGGGTCATAGCCAGCAAACAAGCCAGCCAATTTGTCATTCTCCATCTGCCATAGGGCATCTTCAACGCCAGAGTCAGCAGCGTATAATATGTCCATCTTCTCCTCAAAGACAACCTGGCCAATCTTAAGCTCAGAGCTAATATGAGTGAGAACCGGGGCGATGGTAAGACTGCCAAAAAGCATTATGATCATGACTATCATAAGAGCCATCCCCTTCTCACCCCTAACCAGCTTTTTCGGCGACTTTCCTCTCACCTCTCACCTCCTCCTGTACTACGAGCCAGGTCTGGGAACAATCCTATATACCCTGGTCTCAAATTGCGCTTCTTTGCCACTGCCTACGATAACCCTTACTGTTAAAATAACCGTATCCTCAATATCGTCCCCAGTGGTGTCAATATAGACAACATTCGTTTCGTCCGGGTCCGGGTCAATAAATCTAGCCACAACAGTCACAGTCGGATCCTCATCATCAACTGCATGGCTTTGCTGAAGCGCCTTTAGTCCGCCAGCCATGTCTTCCAGGCTGTAAGTCACCACATGCTCCTTATTATCCCAGCCAGTCCAACTTAATATAAGGGGGAACCCTGTTGGAGGAGTATCAACAACATCTTGAGCCAGCACGGCATCATTGCTGACCCAGTAGCCAGCACTCTGCACCTGACTGATGGCAGTAACATGATTATTGGCGCGGGCACCCCCAGTAACCACCTGATAAAAGGTCATGGTAATGCCACTAGAGATAACGCCAGTAATGGCAATAGCCATCATTAGCTCAATCAGGGTGAAGCCCCTCTGGTTCTTATTTATTATTCCTAACCTAGGAAATATCATCGGTCTACCTTATAGGCCTCCAATGTAACTATATCTATGCCTGGTCTATCAAGATGGCCAATGGTCACTATTAACATCTGGATGCCCTCGTCATCATTAGGATTGGCAAAGGCTTCACCGTTATTCCGGTCAATAGGAATAGCGTCAACTGAGATTAAATAACTGGGATAATCAGTAGATTCAACCCCATCTTTTTCATATGATGGGGGAACACTGTCCTCATAATAATCATAGGTACAAGTCTTTAGATATTCCATCTCAGCCCGGGCCAGGCTTTCCGCAGACGCCTGCACATCGGCAAGAAAGGCAGCATGGTAGGCAGTGGATATACCGCTGAGCAAGGAGACAGAAACTATTCCCAGTACGGTCATAGCTACCATAACCTCGGCTAGGCTGAAGCCTTTTTCGCTTTTCATCATATTTGAACCTGCCCGTAGATAGAATACATGGCTGAAAGCAAGGAGACGGCAAGAAAGCCAATTACCACGGCGATAGCTGCCACCAGAGCTGGCTGAATAAGCCCAATGGCGGCGCTAATCTTATCATCAGCCTCAAGCTCATAGCTCTGGGCTACAGTGACCAGTGTATTATCAAGGTTACCGGTTTCCTCACCCACCCCCACCATCTGCACCATCAGGGGTAAGAACACAGAATGCTTTGCCATAGGTTTGGATAAGCCCTCACCCCGAATCAACTCCTGCTGAGTCTCGGATAGCGCCTTGGCCATAGCCCTATTACTAGTGCCGCGAATAGTCTGGGTCAGGATTTCGGGCAAGGGCAAGCCGACTTTGAAGAGAAGGGCTATAGTTCGGCAACAGCGGGAAAGCTCGCTAAGCTGATTGACTCGCCCAATTACAGGTAAGGTGAGCAATAATCTATCCGTGTGGTACTTGCCGGCTGGTGTTCGGCTATAGATATAGCCTACGACACCAACTACTCCAATCCCAATCAGAAGATAAAGACCATTATTGATAAGCCAGTCGGAGAGGTCGATAACTATCTTCGTTGCTATGGGCAGCTCAGCACCGAATGCATCATACAGGGAAATAAACGAAGGCATAACCACGGTGACAAGTATGCTTACCACTACTATACCGGCAACACCAAGCATAATGGGATAGGTTAGAGCGGCTTTAATCTTCTTTTGGGTGGTAGACCCTCTCTCCAGATAGTCAGCCATTTGTCTCAGCACTACGCTCAGGTTACCACTCTGCTCACCAGCGGATATTGTCCGAAAGTAGATTTCAGGAAAAGTCCGGGGGTGCTTACCCATCGCTGCTGATAACGAGCTACCAGCGCGAATGTCAGTAGCTATTGCGCCAATCACCCTCTTAAAGCCATGGTTTGCTACCTGGCTTTGCAACAGGTCTAAGGAAGTAACAATATCAGTGCCGGATTCAAGGAGCAAAGCTAGCTGACGGGAAAACATTGTTATTTCTTTGGGCTGTACCCGGGAAAGGCGAGCCTGTAACTTGCTGGCATTGAAAAAGGGAGTTACCGCCTTCAGGCTAACCACCTGATAGCCGCCATAATTTAATACACTGGTGGCTGCTTCCTCGTTGTCAGCCGAAAGCTTGCCTTTGACTAACCTTTTGTCCTCAGTATAAGCTATATATTGATAATCCATCGCACCTCCACCTTACTAGTCTGGAGAGTAGGCACTACGCAGGATTTCAGAGGGGGTAGTAATACCCGCCTTCACCTTGCGCATACCATCAGTCATCATCGTTATCATACCCCCCTTAGCTGCCTCAGCCCGAATATGGCTGGTGCTCGCCCGGCTGGTAATTAGTTCCCTTAAATTGTCAGTCATAGTCATAAGCTCATAAAGCCCGGTCCGACCCAGATAACCGGTATAAGCGCATGACTTGCAGCCAGTACCATAGAAAAATTCCGTCCGCTTTTCCCCCATTTCCCTTTCGTAAGCCATCTGCTCTACCAGTGGCACCTCAATAAGATGGCTACAATCAAGGCAGATACGGCGCACCATTCGCTGAGCGATAACACCAATTACTGCTGAGGCGACAAGGAAGGGCTCTATACCAAGGTCAAGCAAACGAGAAAGCACACCAGCAGCATCGCTGGCATGGACCGAAGACAGCATCAGATGCCCGGTCAAGGCGGCTTGAATGGCTATATTGGCTGTTTCGCCGTCACGTATCTCACCGATCATTATCACATCGGGGTCAAGACGAAGTATAGACCTAAGTCCAGCGGCAAAGGTTATGCCGGCTTGGGGATTAACCTGAATCTGATTAATATCCTTAAACCGATACTCAGCCGGGTCCTCAATGGTAATGACGTTCCTCCCCAGACAGTCAAGGGAATTGATTGAGGCATACATGGTAGTAGTCTTACCGGCTCCGGTTGGACCGCTGGTCAAAATCATGCCATAGGGAACCTTAAGCATAGCGTTGTATGCTTCCAGACAGTCAGGTAGCATGCCAAGCTCAGACATTCCGAGGGTAGCCATTGACTTATCCAAAAGGCGCAGCTCTGCCATCTCACCACTAACCGTGGGCGTGGTAGCCACTCGCACATCTATGTCTCGCCCCTGGGCCTTAATCGTAAACTGACCATCCTGAGGGCGATGGCGGTCGGCAATATTCAAATCAGATAGGATTTTGATTCGGGAAACGAGAGCCAAATGTATGCTGAGCGGCAGAGACATAAGGTCATGAAGGGTACCATCAATGCGGTAGCGTACCCTCAACCTGTCATCTTCGGGCTCAATATGGATGTCAGAGGCACGGGCTTTAACTGCTTCTTCAACAATAAGGTTGAGAGCTTGAGCCAGAGGGGCATCAGTCTCAGAACTAGCGACAAGCTTCTCCCCGGCTACCTCAGCAGGGACAGAGATACGGGAAAGCTGCTTTTCAATCTCGCCAAAGCTCTTGTAGTTAAAGTCTATAGCATCCCGGACTTCCTTAGCACTGGCAGCTATCGGTTTAATCCTCATCCGGCACAGGGCGGAGAAAGCCTCCAGGGCAAAGATGTCGGTGGGGTCAGCCATAGCTACCTGGAGAGTATCACCGGATACCGCCAGGGGGATGGCATTATACTTCCTCGCCATCACCTCGGGTATTAATCGTAACGCTTCAGGCTGAGCCGCCTGCTTAATATGCATGGCGCGAAACTCAGCGGCGGGAGTTGTCGCTGGCTTGGGCGATTGGGGAGCAGTTTTTTGGCTTAAGTCAAGGACTCTTATCCGCTGGTGCTGGGCAAACTGGCTCGCCTCAGGGCTAAGCCGCGGCGAGACAACGATGACCTTATCATCAACACCAGCCTCATAAG
>CAZUHO010000005.1:3915-13474 GCA_964620725.1 uncultured Dehalococcoidales bacterium | reverse complement strand
GGGCTAAGCCGCGGCGAGACAACGATGACCTTATCATCAACACCAGCCTCATAAGCCTTAGTATCAAATAAGGATACCTGCTCCAGGGTTACCTCTTCCTTCCCCGTCAGAAAATCTATACCAAAGCTCTGGCCGACCTGGTCGCTACTAGAATAAGCCATCAGGTCAAAGGTATATTCAACCCCCGACTTGCCCTTAACCTTAGCATTTTGCTCAACCTTATAGCCGAGATTGGTTAAAGATTCAGTCAGTTGCTCCTTTGTTTCAAACCGGAAAGGTGCCTCTGGATTAACTGGCGGCGTCGGCTCTAACTCCAGTAATGACGCTACCTGCTCTTTCTCAATGACCTTTATTCGCTGCTTCTGAGCTAACTGTTTTGCCTCCTGGCTAAGTCCAGAGACGGAAATAAGAATCCGGGTAAGAATGCCGGTATCGTAGGCTTTGTTGGCGAATCTAAAGATAGTGCCCACCTCCACCTCCCTATCACCCCCGGGGGCAAAGCAGATGGCCATAGTGTTGGTAGTAAAGCCGTCATCCTTTCGGGCAAGCATGTCAAAGACATGCTCAACCCCCGACTTCCCATCGAGCTTAGCCCCCTGAGCTACCTCATAGCCTAGCTTCTGTAAATAGGACTCAACCTGGTCTTTTAATTCCGAGCCCGTTTCTAGCTGGCGCATCTTACCCTTCACCCCCAACCACTCAGGGATGGGCCACTTAGCTAAACGGTAAATGTCAACAGCACGGTTGGTTTTCCCACCGTCCTCTTGATCCGATTTGTCCGTTTCTGCGCTTAAATTCACAGGTTGCCTATCATCGTCCGCCACGCGGGAACCCTCCTTCTGCTACTCACCTTATTCTCCTGCGAAAGGAAGTAATCAATATCCTCCTGCCGGAACCTCCGATCCCCCCGCGAGCCAATACGGTATGCCTTTAGCACCCCCTGATTGCTCCATCGCCTCACCGTGTTCATATGCACGTTAAGAAGGCGGGCAACATCGCTTGCCGTTAACATAGGGTCAATATTCTTATCAATTGCCATGCTTTGCCCTACTTTCTAAACTACCTAAAACTTACCTATTACCACTGTAGATTATCTTACTTTCCGATACAATCACCCATATAGGTCATCAACGGGTGGTAAATAGGTATTAGGAATAAAGAGCTATTAGAAATGTAATAGATTTAAGGGGGAGAGCCTGATTACTCCCTAGATGGCTCAGCGTCTAAACTTTGCCACCAGAAAGATAACGATAAGCGAGAAGAACAATATGCCGAGCCCGAAGGCGACATACAACAACCAATTGGATAGCCAGGAAGAACCAACATAAAATAAGTAGGAAGGCGACCAGTCACCCTCATTAGAAGCGCCGTCTACTGCCCTTACCCTCCAGTAATAGGGAGCTGTCGCCTTAGTTGGGGCTAACTTCTCCCCTTCACTCACCGCATATTCCGAGTGGAGCAAGCCTTCCTTCTCTAGCACTATATTAGTAAAGTTGGCATCAGTGGCAACCTGAAGGGTGTAGCTCACACCACTGAGGTCAGCAACATCCTCCCAGTGAAAGTATGCCTCTGCCTGCGATGTGCCGCCAACCGCCGGTAGCAGCAAGATGGGCGTGGGTGGCGCCTGTGATTCCATAGTAAAGGTGGAGGTTAAACTAGTGACGCCATCACTGGCAATAACCATATGGCTTCCGGCAATGCTAGGCGGGACATAACAACCCACCGACAGCTTTCCGTTATCATCAGCCTTGGCTGTAGCCACAGGGATGGCCTCACCATCAATAGTATAGGTAACAATAACATCAGCCCCGGCGATAAAACCAACGCCGCGGACGGTTAGTCTCATGCCCACATAACCAGGTGAAGCCGGACTACTAATTGGACTAAGAGCAATGCCAGCTAGAACAGCTAACTGGACGTCAGTCAGCCTGACGCCCTCACTATCATCAGCGGCTACTCTTATCACTTCACAACTACCAAGGAAAGGCACAACGAAGCTGCAATCAAAGCTACCAAGGTCATCGGTATCAAGGGATGCCGGGGTTGTGGTAAGGCTAAGACCATCAATAACCAAGGTAATAGCCTCATCCTCAGGAAAGCCGGTGCCACTGACCCCCACTACTCCCCCTATTGCCTGCTCGCTTGGGTCCAGGGTTATTTTTGGTCCTACGTTGAACTCAGCCTCAGCCCTATCACCTGACTCATCGCTAACAGCTATGGTATGGTCACCAGTGACACTCTCCGGGATAGTAATGGTACAGACAAATTGACCCTCGCCATCGGTTTCAATGTCACCACTTATTATGTCAACTTCATCACCGTCATATTCAACGCTAATCCTCTGATTTGGGCGCATACCTTCACCACTAATCTCAACCCCACTCCCCACCGTGCCTTCTTCGGGGTCTACCTCAATTTCACTGCCAATTACAGTAAATGTAGCCATGCACACTATGCGCGTCTCAGGGTGATAAGTGGCGTAAAGATAATAGTCACCATCATGCACATCTTCTTTGCGCTCACCATCGGTGAGCTCATCGGGCACAATGAAGAAATTCAAGTAGGCAGGAACGCTACCGGGGATAGTAAGAACTTGCCCTACATGCTGGTAGGCAGTGACCCTGTCACCGATAGTGTTACCCACACCGGCTTCATCACTAGAGAAGTAGAGATCAACTACTTTAGTGACGTCGGCATGGAAGACATTGACTCCAATCCAGTCGCCGATTTTACCCTGGCTATACTTGAGATCAATAAACTTAGTGACAGCTTGGGCATGGACAGGAAAAGGTAGCACCAGCAGAACAAGGATAATGCTTAACCCTATGAAGTAGCCAATTTTATTATGTCTCACTTCGCTTCAATGATAGGTTTCAGCATGACCTGTGTCAATACGCCTGTGTCAATACGAGAGTTGGTGGGCTTGCCCTTCGGATGCTATAATAGACAGCACTATAAATACTGGGGGAAACATGGCTAGCCTAGATGACCCTATGATTTACCGCCAGATTGACAGTTCAGGGATGCTTTCCCACCTGCATGAGTTCCCCGCACAATGCCAGCGGGCATGGGAGAAAATTATGGGCTTTGACCTCCCCCCCAAATATAAGGGAATAGAGGGAGTTATTATTCTGGGGATGGGCGGCTCGGCTATTGGTGGTGATCTTGTCCGCCGCCTTGCCCTGGCTGAGAGCAAAACGCCGGTGTGGGTACACCGCGATTACGGCCTGCCCCCGTTCGTTGACGAGAGGACGCTGGTCATCGCCTCAAGCTACTCAGGTAACACCGAGGAGACTCTCTCCGCCTTCACCCAGTCCCTCAAGACCAGGGCAAAAAAGCTGGTGCTTACCACCGGCGGCAAGCTTAAACAGCTGGCGGAAAAGGAAGGTATCCCTGTCTTCGCTATTGATTACCAGGCGCCCCCCAGAGCCGCCTTCCCCCACAGCTTCATCCCTCTGGTCGGCATTTTCCAGAAGCTCGGTCTGCTTAAAGATAAATCGGCGGAGCTAAAGGAAGGGCTAGAGACTCTGAATAAGCTAGCCGACGACCTGGCTGAAACCAATCCCCTGGTTTCTAATCCAGCGAAGCAACTGGCGACTAAACTCCACCGTAATGTGGTGATAATCTACGGGGCGGAGCTCCTCTCCGAGGTAGCCCGGCGCTGGAAGACCCAGCTCAACGAGAACAGTAAGACCATGGCCTTCTTCGAGCTCTTCCCCGAGCTTAATCATAACGCCGCCGTGGGCTACGACTTTCCCCCCGAGGTAAAGGAGAGGGTATTTGTGGTCTTGCTGCATTCCTCCTTGTTAAATCCGCGAAACCAGCTTCGCTACAAGGCTACCGCTCGGCTAATGACCAGGGCACAAATCAAGCACCAAATGGTGGAGGCTATGGGGGCAAGTCCCCTCGTCCAGATGATGAGCCTGATTCTCTTCGGTGATTATGTCAGCTTCTACCTGGCGGTATTAAATGGAGTTGACCCCACCCCCATAGATTCCATAGACTTTGTGAAGAAATACCTGGCGCAGGGCAGGCAATGAAGGCGCTGGTCTTATGTGCCGGCAAGGCAACAAGACTCAGACCGCTTACTAATACTACGGCAAAGCCACTCCTGCCCGTCGCCAACAAGCCCATATTGTTCTACGTCCTGGAGCAGATTAAAGAGGCCGGAATTAGCGACATCGGCATTATCATCTCTCCAGAAACCGGTGGCGGGATAAAAGAAGCCGTTGGCGACGGCTCAAGATGGGATGCTCATATCACCTACATAGTACAGCCCGAGCCGCTTGGTCTGGCTCATGCCGTAAAGATGGGGCAGGACTTTCTCGATAATTCCTCATTTCTCATGTTTCTGGGCGATAATCTCATTGAGGGCGGCGTCAGGGAATTTGTTAAAGAGTTCAATACCCACCCCGCCGATGCCCTTGTCCTGCTCAAGAAAGTGCCCGACCCGCGCCGCTTCGGGGTGGCTGAGGTCAATGAGGAGGGTGAGGTCATCCGTCTTGTTGAGAAACCGAGGAAGCCAAAGAGCAACCTCGCCCTGGTTGGGGCTTACCTCTTCACCCCCCAAATCCATAAGGCAATTGCCCGCATTAAGCCCTCAGGGCGTGGCGAGCTTGAGATAACCGATGCCATACAGAAGCTCATTGAGATGGGCAAGAAGGTCAGGAGCTATATCCTCCGAGGGCAGTGGTTTGACATTGGCACCAAGAATGACCTTCTGCTGGCAAATCAGGTTATGCTTGATAGGCTGCCCAAACAATGACCGCTTATCAACTTGCCAACCAACCCCAGAGGGAATATAATATCACCAGATGATAAAGGGTTATATTCTCATCAAGCTAGTCCCCGGGCTGGAATCCAGCGCCCTGTCCCAGATTCGTGCTACTCCCGGGGTTACCGAAGTCAACATCGTATTCGGGCAGTGGGACGCCATAGCCACCGCCGAAGGGAAGAGCCTCTTTCAACTAGCCAAGATAATCGTTAGCGAAGTGCGCAGTGTCCAGGGTGTCCAGGACACGACTACACTGGTGCAAGGCGAGCTATAAATTCCTTCTGTAATTCTGCCCCATTACAGGCATCATGGTGCAGTGAATAAACGTGGAACGGTTAAAGAGGGGCAGGGTATATTTTACGGCTGGGCTATCCTAGCCATAGCCTTTATCACCCTAGCCCTCGGCTATGGTGTCAGGAACAGCTTCTCCGTCTTCTATCCTACTATTGTCGAGGAATTTGGCTGGGGGCGGGGCAGTACGGCGCTGATGTTCTCCATCGCCGTCATCGTATATGGGCTAGTGGCACCAGTGGCAGGCGGCCTGATTGATAGATTTAAGCCAAGATTGGTTTTATCTTTAGGAGGTTGCATTCTAGGCGGAGGTATTGCCCTGTGCAGCCTCGCCACCTCTCAGTGGCAATTCTTTCTCTTCTACGGGGTTATTGCCGCCATAGGCTTGAGTCTCATCGGGGTAACACCCCTCAACGCCATAGTCTCCAACTGGTTTGTCAAGAAGCGTGGCTTAGTCTTTGGTATCATGGCTGCTGGCTTCGGCAGCAGCCTGCTATCAGCCCCCATTGTCCAGCTTCTAATCTCCAGCTTTGACTGGCAAAAGGCTTATATCATCATAGGAGCCTTCACAACTGCCATTATCGCACCACTGTGTGGCTTTCTGATGCACCGTAGCCCTCGGGGCAAAGGGCTTCTGCCTGACGGTGAGACTCAAAAATCGCCCCTGCCACAGAACCCAGATAAGCCTCAGGCTGAGGAAGGCAAATGGGCAGCTATTGCCTGGACACTTTCCCGGGCGATTAAGACCTATCAATTCTGGCTACTCTTTCTGATTGCCTTCTGCGCCCTTGGTCTTGCCGAGCAGATAGTAATAGCCCATCAGGTTTACTTCTTCAGGGATGTAGGTTATAGCCCGATGCTGGCGGCCAATATCTACAGTGTATTTGGTATTGCTTTCATAGTCGGAACCCTGTGCAGCTTTCTCTCCGACCGTATTGGGCGGGAAAAGGTCTTCATACCGAGCTGTCTACTAAGCGCCGCGGCAGTATCCCTATTATTCCTGATACAGGACACCTCTCACCTCTGGATGCCGATACTATTTGCTGTCTGTTTTGGTCTTGGGCTTGGTCCTGTTGGGCCGGTGTTCTTCGCCACCGCTGCCGACCTGTTTCAGGGGAGACGCTTTGGCTCCATTTTTGGTGCTGTAATCATGGGCTTCTCTCTAGGTGGTGCCATCGCCCCATGGCTTGCCGGGTTTCTCCATGATATAACCAATAGCTACTTCCTAACCTTCTTCATAATCTCGGGCTCATTAATCGCCGCTGCGGCACTGATGTGGCTCATTGCCCCCAGCAAGATAAGACCGGTTCCGGCAAGACAGGCACAACATCAGGTAGATATGATATAATTTTTGAGATGGGTAAAGCATTAACCAAGCTAGTCGTCCTCATCAGAGGGGGCGGGGAGGTAGCCAGCGGGGTAGCTCACAGGTTAGCCCGCGAGCAATGCAGGGTCTGTATGACTGAAATCACCGACCCTCAGGCAGTAAGCCGCGGCGTTACCTTCTCCGAGGCAATATACGAAGGCAAAAAGGAGATTGAGGGGGTAGTAGCCAGGCATGTTACCTCATTTCCCAGTATTGCCAAGGCATGGCAGGAAGGCGAGATACCTATCATCATTGACCCCGAGGCATCAATGAAGAGCATACTTAATCCCGAGGTGCTGGTTGATGCTATCATGGCCAAAAGAAACCTGGGGACAAGGATTACCGATGTCCCGCTGGTAATCGGGCTGGGTCCCGGATTTAAGGCAGGCAAGGACGTTCATATGGTGGTGGAGACAAATAACAGCCAGAACCTGGGCAAGGTAATCCTCAAGGGGGAGGCGGAAAAGGATAGCGGAGTCCCCATCGCCGTAGGCGGCTTAACCTTTGAGCGTGTGCTACATTCCCCCAAAAACGGGCTATTCCAGACCAATAAAAAAATAGGCGACACTGTCGCCGCCGACGAGGTGATTGCCTCAGTGGCGGAAAAGCCCCTCAAGGCAAAGATAGGCGGCACCATTCAAGCCCTGATGCGCAGCGGGGTGAAGGTAGATAAGGGGACAAAGCTGGCTGAAATAGACCCCACGGGAAGCAAAGATGCCGCCTTTACCGTAAGAGACAGGTCAAGCAAAATTGCCGAGGGCGTTCTAGAGGCAATAAAGACGCGCTATAATATTTAAAATGACTGATATCTACCAGGAAATAGTCAGGATTAGAGCTGAGGGTGAAGAGGCGGCGCTGGTTACTATCGTCTCCGCCACCGGCTCCACCCCCAGGGAAGAGGGAGCCAAGATGCTGGTCAAGGCTGACGGTAGCATCATTGGCAGTATCGGTGGCGGTAGTGTAGAAGCCCAGCTAATTAAGGAAGCGATTAAGGTAATCGGGCAGGGCAAGCCGAAGCAGCTCCACACCAGCCTAGATGCCAAGGGGGCAGAGGAAGAGCGGATGCTCTGCGGCGGGGAGCTAGAGGTATTTATTGAGCCCATCCTGACCCCGCCCACCCTATATATATTTGGCGGCGGCCATATCTCGCTAGCCCTGGCCAGGATAGGCAAGCTTCTCGGCTTCAAGATTGTGGTCACTGATGACCGGGCTGAATTCGCCAACGCCGATAGATTCCCCGAGGCTGATACCATCCTCGCTGAAGACTTCACTAAATCGTTTCCCAAGCTAAAGATAGATAAATCAAGCTACATCGTGATTGTTACCCGAAACCACCAGTATGACGAGGTGGTGCTGGAATGGGCGGCGGGGACAGGGGCTAAATACATCGGTATGATAGGCAGCAAAACCAAAAACAAGGCGATATTCTCCCACCTGTTAACTAAAGGGATAGCTAAAGAGCAACTGGACAGGGTGCATGCCCCCATCGGCCTAGAAATAAATGCCCAGACCCCGGAAGAGATAGCCGTCAGCATCCTGGCGGAGATAGTAAAGGTCCGCCGCTCCCCCTAGCCCCCCTAGCCCCCCTAGCCATTAGAAGCGCTGTCTGCCCCACCTACACCCCCCCAAATTGTTGACTATCTTAGCTAACAAAGCTAAACTATCATAAAGAACCTAGAGGCATCAACGGATATAAAATGGCGAAAAGCATACTAGAGCTGGTAGGAAATACACCAGTGGTGAAGCTGGCTAAAATAAACGACACCAACTCCACCATCCTGGCTAAAATGGAAGCCCTGAACCCGAGCGGCAGCATAAAGGATGTAATGGCTCTCTACATGATGGAAATAGCGGAGAAGAAGGGGCTATTAAAACCGGGGGGGACGATTATAGAGGCTACCAGCGGTAATACCGGCATATCATTTGGCATGCTCGCCCCGCTAAAAGGATACAAATTTATTGCCGTCATGCCCGAGCATATGAGTAAAGAGAGAAAGCAGCTGATGCAAGCCTTTGGCGCCGAGATTGTCCTGACCCCGGAAAAGGAAGGATTTCCCGGCTCTATAAAGAAGACGGAGCAGCTGGGCAGGGAAAATAAAAATGCCTGGCTGCCACGGCAATTTGAGAACCCGGATAACATCGCCGCTCACCGAGATATTACCGCCAAGAGGATTCTGGAAGAGGTAAAGGGGCGGATTGATGCCTTTATCGCCGGGGGTGGCACCTGGGGGACATTAATGGGCGTGGGCGAAGCACTGAGAGAGGTCTACCCCGAGGTAAAGCTCATTGGCGTAGAGCCGGCGGAATCAGCGGTGGTGAGCGGGGGGAAGCCCGGCTCACACCTGATACAGGGAATAGGGCCGGGATTTATTCCCAGCCTGCTCAACATGGACCTTGTAGATGAGATGGTTAAGATAAAGAGTAATGACGCCGTAGATATGACACAGCGACTGATAAAAGAGGAAGGACTTATGGTTGGCATCTCCTCAGGGGCTAATGTCCTTACCGCACTGGAGATCGCCCGAAGGCTGGGGGAGGGTAAGACCATCGTTACCGTCCTACCCGACAGGGGCGAGAGATACCTCAGCATGGACTTATTTTAAGGAAATGACAATGGAGACAGAACAGGACAAAACCCTGAAGGCACTTCAAGTTGCTATTCAGATGGAGATTGACGGCAAGGAGTACTACCTGAAAGCAAGCCAGGAGAGCAGCAATGAGCTGGGCAAGAAGCTGCTCCAGTCGCTGGCGGCTGAAGAAGATGTCCACAAGCAGAAGTTCGAGCAGATATACCAAGCCATACAGGCCCAAAAGGCGTGGCCAGTGACCGACTTTCAACCCGACGGAGGCAAAAGGTTGAGAACCATATTTGCCCAGGCAACCGAGGAAAGCAGTGCCAATATAAAAGCCCCTGCCAGTGAGCTTGGTGCCGTAGAGACAGCCATGGCTATGGAAAATAAGACCTATGATTACTATAAAAGGCAGGGGGAAAACGCCACCTATGACGCCGAGAGGGACTTTTATCATGCCCTGACTGCCGAAGAAAGGGAGCACTACCTAATCCTGCTCGACTACTACGAATACCTGAAAGACCCGGCGGGCTGGTTTGTCACCAAGGAACACCCGTC
>CAZUHO010000005.1:0-3815 GCA_964620725.1 uncultured Dehalococcoidales bacterium | reverse complement strand
AGCACTTCGTGGACAAGGCAAAAAAGGAAGGTGCTAAGGACATGAGGGGCAAGCGGCAGGACAAGGTCACCAAGGCCCTTAACTGGGGCATTGAACACGAGTACACCGTCATCCTCCAGTATCTACTCCAGTCCTATCTGACGCCCAATGAGGAAGCCAGCGAAGAACTGGAGGACCAGGCCATCAACGAGATGCAGCATTTAGGCTGGCTGGCCGAAGAACTGGTCGATGGTGGGGGCAACCCCAAAATCGAGCACAAACAGATTGACCGCTCCACCAGGACCACCGATATGCTCAAGGCTGACATCAAGATAGAAAAGAAGGTTGCCGAGACCTATGACCGTGCCGCCAAGGAAATTAAGCAGAAGGACCTGAAGAAGCTCTTGCGCCGCATTAGAGACCACGAAATATACCACACCGAGGTCTTCACCGACCTGCTGAAGGAAGAGAAGGAATAGGTGATAAAATGACTATCTCTTTTTCTGGTAGTGAGCTTATAAATATAGCCCTGGGCATCGAGGGGAGGGGGGTTGCCTTCTACGAAAGCATGGCTGATTCCACCCAGAACGCTAACGCCCGTGAAGTCTTTCGCTACCTTGCCGACATGGAACGAGAGCACCTTCAGACTTTTCAGGGCATGCTTGCTGAAGCCGATAAATTCCAGTTTTCCGAAACCACAGGGGAACATGCTGTTTATCTCCAGACGCTGGTTGACAGCGCCGTTTTCAGCGATGACCTGATTACCGGCAAACTGACGGGCGGGGTGGAGAGCGATGTCGCCGCCCTTGACCTGTCCATCGGGGCGGAAAAGGACTCAATCCTCTTCTACTACGAGATGAGAGACCTGATGCCCCAGCAGGCGCAAGCAACGGTAAATAAGATAATAGCCGAGGAAAAATCGCACCTGAGGCAACTCTCAGAGCTCAAGAAAAAGCTGGCGGGCTTGTAACCTGTTAATTGATTTATTGACAGCCTAATGCTAATATATTCTTTTACTAATAGTTAAAAGCCAAAGGAGAAAAATGGAGCAACTACGTATTCCCGGACCTACCCCCTGCCCCGAGGAAGTCCTGCAGGCAATGAGCCGACAGATGATAAACCATCGCGGTCCGGAGTTCACCCAGATACTCACCGATGTCACCGCCAAGCTGAAAGAGACTTTCCAGACCAAGGAAGATGTCTTTCTGCTCACCGCCTCGGGCACCGGAGGACTGGAGACGGCAATCGTCAATACCCTCTCCCCCGGCGACAAGGTGCTTTCGGTATCCATCGGTGTTTTTGGTGAACGCTTTGCTACCATCGCCGAGCGGTTCGGCGCCGAGGTAATACCGCTGCGCTTTGAATGGGGCAAGGCGGCTGATGCCGATGCCGTGAGCCAGGCACTGAAGGCTGAGCCCGAGATAAAGGCGGTGCTGGTTACCCATAACGAAACCTCCACCGGCGTTACCAATGACCTGGAAGCAATCAGTTCCGTGGTAAAGCAATTTGATAGGCTGCTGCTGGTTGATGCCATCAGCAGCCTAGGTTCAATAAACCTGCCCGTGGATGACTGGCACTGCGATGTTGTCGTTACCGGTTCCCAGAAGGGATGGATGGTTCCCCCCGCCCTGGCTATGGTCAGCGTGAGCCAGGAGGCATGGCAGGCACACCAGAACGCCAAGATGCCCCGCTTTTACTGGGACTTTACCCTGGCTAAAAACTATCTGGAAAAAGGACAAACACCGTGGACGCCGGCGGTCTCGGCATTGTTCGCCCTAGACGTCTCGCTGGATATGATGCTAAAGGAAGGTCTGAGTAATATCTTTGCCCGTCAAGCTCAGCTTGCCCAAACCACCCAGGAGGGAATAAAATCATTGGGGCTCTCCCTCTTCGCTGATGAGAGATATGCCTCCAATACTGTTACCGCCGTCGCTGCCTCAGACGGGCTTGATACCAAGAAGATGCTCAAGATTCTGAGGGAGGAGCACCAGGTTATACTCGCCGGCGGACAGCAAAGACTGGACGGCAAGATATTCCGCATCGGGCACCTGGGCTGGATAAACGAGGACGACATTAAAGAAGTAATATCAAAAATAAAGGTAGTGCTGCCACAAGCCGGGTTCAGGAGTCATGGCTAAAATGAAGGTCTTGGTTGCCGACCCTGTTTCTGAAGAAGGGTTAGAGCTTCTGCGCCGCCAGGCGCAGGTTGATGTTAAAACTGAGCTCGCCCCCAAGGAACTGGTATCCCTAATCGGCGACTACGAAGCCCTGGTGGTACGCAGCCAGACCAAGGTCACCGCCGAGGTGATAAAAGCGGGTAAGAAGCTCCAGGTCATCGGTAGGGCAGGTGTTGGTGTGGACAATATCGATGTTGAGGAAGCCACCAAGCGGGGCATCATCGTGGTTAATGCCCCTACCGGTAATACCATCTCCGCCGCCGAGCATACCATCGCCCTAATGCTCGCTATGGCTCGCCATATCCCTCAGGCTAACGCCGTGCTCAAATCGGGGAAATGGCGCCGAAGCGACTTTATGGGCACCGAGATAAGAAACAAGACATTAGGTCTCGTTGGCCTGGGCAAGGTGGGGGCGGAGGTAGCCAGACGCGCCCTGGGCCTTGAAATGAAGCTAATTGCCTATGACCCCTTTATCTCGGCTGACCATGCCCACAATCTGCAGGTAGAGCCTGTCCCGCTAAAGCAGCTACTCAAAGAAGCTGACTTCATCACCATACACACCCCACTAACGGCTCAGACCAAGGGGCTGATTGGGGCTAAAGAGCTGGCTCTGGTCAAGCCCACCGTTCGTATCATTAATACCGCCCGCGGTGGCATCATCAACGAAGAGGCGCTGGCTAAAGCGGTGGCGGATAAAAAGGTGGCTGGTGCTGCCATAGACGTCTTTGCCACCGAACCAGCTACCAAAAGCGTTCTTTTTGACAGCGACAATATAATTGTTACCCCCCACCTGGGTGCTTCCACGGCTGAAGCCCAGGTCATGGCCGCCAGGGATGTCGCCGAGCAGGTTATTGACGTGCTTAACGGGCACCCAGCCAAATATTCGGTTAATGCCCCCTTCATCCCCGCGGAAATGCTGGCCGTACTGGCACCCTTGATTGAGGTAGCCTCCGCAGTGGGCAGCCTATTAAGCCAGCTTGTCGAGGGACAGGTAAGCGCTGTCCAGATTAAATATGAGGGTGAGATTTCTAATTATGACACCAACGCCCTCAAAGCCGCCGCCCTGGGAGGGCTGCTTGAGCAGGTAAGTGAAGAGCGAATCAACCTGGTCAATGCCAATATAGTAGCCGCCAGGCGTGGTCTAAAAGTTGCCGAAGGGAAAGAGCCCACCTGCGAGAACTATGCCAGCCTTATTACCATGGAAGCCACCACCAGCACCGGGACGACAACTGTTGCCGGGACGGTAATGCGCAAGGAAGTGCATATCGTCCGGGTTAATAACTACTGGTTTGATATTGTGCCCACCGGCGGCTACTTCCTATTCTGCGACCACCTGGACCGCCCCGGGCTAATCGGCGCCGTAGGTAAGATAACCGGAGACGCCGATATAGACATCAGCGCCATGCATGTAAGCCGCCTCAAGCCCAGAGGGCAAGCCTTAATGATACTGGCGGTGGACGAACCCCTGTCTGAGGAACAGTGCCAGCAGCTACTATCCATCCCCGATATCTACACCGCCAAGGTGGTAAAGCTATAACCAGCCACCTATCCCCACCAATAAATTCTACCTTTACAAAGCTGATTTCGGGGGGTAAAATGGCTATGATTTTGGGCGGTTAGCTCAGTGGTTAGAGCGCTTGCTTCACACGCAAGAGGTCA
>CAZUHO010000004.1:0-23563 GCA_964620725.1 uncultured Dehalococcoidales bacterium | reverse complement strand
AGAACTGATAAAAGGGGGTGAAACGCCTGTAGGGCGGGTGGGTGGGAAGAAAAACGATTAAGAGCAAAGCCTAATGGGCGGGTGGGGGTAATATAAAAAGGGCAGGCGCCTGTTACAGCGCCCACCCTTTCACAATCACTAGTTGCAGCTTTGGCTACGCTTTAGCTACCTTCTTGCTTAAGGCTGCCCGCCGGGCGACTAGCTTATCCAGCTTCCGCTGGAGGGCATCCTCCATGCTCTGCCCAAACTCGCAGGTGGTACACTGGAAGAGGCGGGTGCAAAGCCGGTAGGAAACGTCACCCTTGAGGGCATAGCGGCAAACTCTCTGGTTACCCGGTAATTGCTTAAATCTCTCCAGTGCTGCCTCAAGCTCTGGGGTATCCCCCTTAGCCATCTGCTCCTGCATCGTCTGGTCAAACTCGCAGGTGAGACAGTCATAGTTATTGGTGCAGATGCGGTAGGAGACCATGCCAAGCTTCATCCAGACACACTCCTTGGGTTTAGCCTCTTCGGCAACGGGGGCCTCCCCCTCAGCTACTGCCTCAACCTTTGGCTCGGCTAGTGCCTCCTTCGTCTTGCGTATCCAGACTCGTGTCTCAATACTGCCCGGAGCCGTCCTGAGAACGGCCTCAAATTCCTCCAGAGCCTCCTCGTAATGTCTTGCTTCGAAGAGAGCCTTACCCCACTGCAGGTGGTCTTTGATTTCTTCCGGGGCTACAGCTATGACCTCTTCGCCCTTAGTCGCTTTGGCTACAACCTTTCCCTTGATAGTCCTCGCTTTCATCTTCTTACCTCCTTTCCTGCTAACCCACCCCATCACTCATCCACTTTCAGCTTACTATATTACCCGTCAACTGCCATCTGATATAAGGCTTATTTTTAGCTGCCAGAAATGCTTAGTTGGAAGCTTATTTTCTAAGCATGTTCTACATTGAAGTGAGGAGTAAGGTAGTTTATAATTGCGGTGGAGGAAATTTCGGGGCTGTCATGGACAAGATTAAGGTCTTGCTGGCTGAGGACCATGTGATGGTACGGCAGGGCACTCGCGAGTTTGTGCAGCGTGAGCCGGATATGGAAGTCGTCGGTGAAGCTGGCGATGGCGAGGAGGCGGTCAAGCTGACCACCAAGCTAAAGCCAGACGTAATTGTGATGGATATCGCCATGCCCAAGCTTAATGGCATAGAAGCTACCAAGAAGATAAAGGCGCTTCACCCATCCACAGCCATACTGATACTTACTGCCTATGACTATGACCAGTACATTTTTGCCCTTCTAGAGGCGGGAGCCGCCGGCTATTTACTGAAAGGTGTGCAAGTACGCGAGCTGATTGATGCCATTCGAGCGGTTTATGCTGGCGAGTCGGTGCTTCACCCTGTGGTCGCCCGCCGGGTTGTAGACCGTCTGGTATCCCCCGGTCGCAGTGAGACCGAGGCAACCGAACTTCTTAGTGAACGTGAGATGGAGGTATTGAAGTTAGCCGCCACCGGCGTAAGCAACAAGGAGATTGCCCGACAGCTCTTCCTTAGCCCGCGCACCGTCCAGGTACACCTGGGAAACATCTTTAGTAAATTGGGGGTCGCCTCGCGCACTGAGGCTATACTATACGGGCTGAGAAGAGGCTTGCTCACCCTGGAAGACCTGCCCTGACCTTCGCCTGGCTTAAATACGATGTCAAAGGTTATATCTAATTATCATTTCTGGCTCGTGCTGGCAATGTTTGCCCTCGGTATAGTTTTGCACTACCCGCAGCAGATACTGGGCACAGATTCACCGTCTCTCCTTGCCTTTATGGGCTTAACCCGCCACGCCGTGGAGCGGGTTTTCTTCCTCTTGCCAATAACCTACGCCGCCCTTATTTTTGGGATAAAGGCAGGGCTGGCGAGCCTGGCAGTTGCCCTCGTCATTATGCTACCCCGGGTCTTTTGGGTATCCTCAAGCCCGCCCGATGCCCTCTTTGAGACCGCTGGTGTTATTCTTATTGGTGGTCTGGTGAACTTCTGGCTTGAGAGGCACAGAAGAGATGTAATCAAGCAAAAACAGCTGCAAGAGAGATTGAGGTTCTACCTCCAGCAGGTCACCCGAGCCCAGGAGGAGGAGCGTAAGCGCATTGCCCGGGAGCTTCACGATGAGACCGCCCAGGATTTGGTAATTCTCCTGCGCCAGGTGGATAAGCTCATGTCTGCCGCCGATAAATTGTCACCTGAGAATAGCAAACTTCTGAAGGAGCTAAGGCAGAAAACCAGCAAGATACTGGATGGAGTCCATCGTTTCAGCCAGGACCTGCGACCATCCGTATTGGACGACCTCGGCCTCCTGCCAGCGCTGGAGTGGTTGACCTCCGACCTGACCGAGCACTTTGGCATAGCTGTGGAGATGAAGGTGCGTGGTTCGGTGCGCCGCTTCCCTCCCGAGACAGAGTTAGTGCTGTTCCGTATTGCCCAAGAGGCGTTAAGAAACGTGTGGAAGCACTCTGGGGCATCAAGGGCTTGGGTCACTGTAGAATTCGGTGATGATAAAGCCGTCTTAACCGTCAAAGATGAGGGCAAGGGTTTTAAGTTACCGGAAAGGATGGAAGACCTAACTGTCGCCGGCAAGCTTGGCTTAGCCGGGATGCAAGAACGAGCCCAGCTCATCGGGGGCAGGCTAACGCTACAATCAGTACCCCGCAAGGGGACAACGGTAACCCTGGAGGTCCCCGTCTAGCTATCTAACAAAAAAGCTGTTATATTGTTGTGGTATATGCGTTACGCCATAATCGCTGATATTCATGCCAATTTAACGGCCTTCATGGCGGTGCTGGTTGACATTGAGCAGAAGGGGGAAGTGGAGGAGCTGTGGTGTTTGGGCGACATTATCGGCTACGGACCAGACCCGCATCAGTGCATTGAACTCCTGCGCAAGGCCCAGCATATTTGTGTCGCCGGGAACCACGACCTGGCGGCAATAGGCGAGATAGACACCTCTGATTTTAACCCCGATGCTGCCGCCGCCTGTGAGTGGACGGCAGGGCAGTTGAACGCGGCGGACAGGGTCTATATTAAGAATCTGCCACTGGCTATTGAGAGGGATGATTTTACCCTGGTCCACGGTAGTCCCCGGCAGCCCATCTGGGAATATGTCCTGTCAATCGGTACCGCCAGGGAGAATTTTACCTACTTCAAGTCAAAGTATTGCCTGGTGTGTCATACCCACGTGCCGGCGATATTCAAACAGGGCAAAGGGGGCTCCTGCTCCTTCAGCCAGTTCTCAACCAAGGAGGAGACTGTCCTCGGTGAGGAGCGACTGATTATCAACCCCGGTGCCGTGGGACAACCTCGTGATGGCGACCCCCGGGCAAGTTATGCTATCTATGATAGCGAAAGCAAAACGATCAGCCTCCACCGTGTCCCCTATGATATTGCCGCCACCCAAGCCAGAATGGTAGAGAAAAGGTTACCCATGCGTCTGGTGGCTCGTCTAAGCCACGGTACATAGCTTGTTGACACAGGGTAGGCTCAGACGATAAACTTACTATTTAGACTGTCCCAATCATCTGGGGAGAGTCCCTGGTGAGGGGGTGATGGAATAAAAGGTTGAGTTTTACCCTTTTAATAATAGCAATTGTAGAGTGGAGGCAAAGTTATGGCGAACATACCGGATAAAATTCAAACCTGGCAGATGATAGAGCCAGGCAAACTGGAAAAGGTAAGCATTGATGTCCCCGAGATTAAGCCGGGAGAGGTGCTGGTTGAAGTTGCTGGCTGTGGGGTGTGCCACACCGACCTCGGCTATTTTTATGATGGCGTGCCCACGGTAAACAAGCCACCGCTCACCCTGGGGCACGAAATCAGCGGCACGGTAATCGCCGGTGATGAGAAGTGGCTGGGCAAGGAGGTAATTATCCCGGCGGTGATGCCGTGCAATAATTGCCCCATATGCGCTGCCGGTAGAGGCAACCGCTGCCTGGCACAGAAGATGCCGGGGAATAGCATGGGGATTTACGGCGGTAATTCCAGCCATATCGTAGTTCCGGCTGAGGATTTGTGTCTCATTCCGGATAAGAAGGGGATTCCCCTTTCTCATTTCGCCGTGATTGCCGATGCCGTAACCTCACCCTACCAGGCAGCGATGAGAGCTGAGGTAAAACCGGGTGATTTGACTATAATTGTCGGCGCTACCGGCGGTCTTGGTGTATATGCTACCCAGGTTTGCTCGGCGCTGGGCGCTAAAGAGGTTATCGGCATCGCCCGAAACCCGGAGAAACTCAAAAGAGCCCTTGACTTTGGCGCCACCCATGTTATCAGCTCGGTAGATAAAAGCCCTAGAGATATCAAGGATGAGTTCCGCAATTACTGCAAGGAAAAGGGTGTGCCCGGAAACTACGGCTGGAAGATTTTTGAATGGACCGGCACCGGCGATGGTCAGGCAATTGCGCTGGAGCTGCTATCATTCATCGGCAAGCTGGTGATATGCGGCTTTGGCATGCAGAAGAACGAGTATTCACTGTCAAGGTTAATGGCATTTGATGCCGATATTATGGGCTCCTGGGGCTGTCTGCCCAAGTACTACCCTGAGGTTCTGAAGATGGTCCTAGACGGCAAGATAAATATAGAGCCCTTTGTTGAGACCAGACCGATGAGCCAGATAAAGCAGGCATATGAAGAAGCTCATGCTACCAGCTTAATGAAGCGAATAGTATTAACACCAGATTTTTAAAATTAAAGCAAAAAGGAGGTATTATAAATGGCTTTAGATTGGGTACCACGGTCACCAAAAGACGAGATACTTAACCATCGGATTACCAGCGACGAGCGTCTTCAACGGACGGAGCCGCCACGCACCACCTATGAGCTGAAACCACTGCTTGACCCCAGTGGTAACCAGGTAAATGACCTTAATGTTGCCTGGATTACCCTGGACAATCCGGCACAGTATAATTCTTATACCCTGGATATGCTGGCTGCCACTGCGGTTGCCTTTGATAAAGCGTCACATGACCCCAGCGTGGTTTGCGTTGTTTTCACCGGGGCTGGCGATAGGGCTTTCTGCACTGGTGGCAATGTCCCTGAGTATTCTGAGCATTACGTTATGAGGCCGCTGGATTGCCAGGAATATATGTCAGTTTACTGGCGTGCCTTTGATGCCGTGTGGCTCTCGCCCAAACCCTTTATTCGTCGGGCTAACGGCATGAGCATCGGTGGTGGCGAGGAGATAGGTGGCGTCTGCGACTTTACGGTGGCATCTGATACAGCTACCTTTGGTCAGGTAGGACCGCTTCACGGTTCAACGGCTATGGGCGGCGCCTGCCAGTTCAAGTCGGTTGAAATGACCATGCAGGACGCTATGTGGAATGCCGTTTCCTGTGAGCAGTGGAGTGCCTACAAGATGTTTCGTAAGAACTATATCCATGAGGTAGTGCCGGTGTTGAAGCAGGACGGCGAGTTCATCCGCAATCCAGAGGTTATCATTGATAAGTATGTTGACAACGGTGAGATTGTCTATGGCGAATTCAAGGCTGGTGAGGAAAGGAAGAAAGCCAAGGAATTGGCCAAGTCATTGCCCAAGGACCTGGCCCTGCTTGATAAAGCCTGCATGAATATGGCCTGGACCTTTGCCAACCTGTATCCCCAGCAGGTTGCTGTATCATATGGCCTACTGAGAGCCCAGAAGAAGTTAGCCTATGAGAGGACCAAGGCGGAGATAATCTGGTGGTGGGCAGCCAATGCCGGGGCATATGGGGAGTTTGATATGGGTATGAGTGCCTTCAATACCAAGAAGGTAACCGGTAGCACCGATATCGATGTCATAAAACTAAGGCAGATGCTGGCTAAGGGTCATCCCTACGATGAGGAGATGTTTAAAGCAGTTATGGCTAAACCCCAACAGGAATAGGTTAAGCTCGTCAATTCACTGGTAGAAAGCCTGGGATTATACCCCGGGCTTTCTTTTTTGGCTAACCTTGCCCCATCCCCCTAGTAGTGGGTGTTCTTCTTCCCATACCCTCCCGCCCTATAAGGCTTCGCCTCTGAGGGTGGGTTGGGTGGGAAGAAAGAGAACCGTTGAGCAGGGGAAGTTAGCTTGACAAAGCGCAAGATGAAGGTTAGCATTTTATTGAGGTCGTGCTAGACGGGGAGCCAGCGGTGCCCTGAACTCGCAATCCGCTATAGCGGGGTCGAATTCCTGCTTGAGGCCTTTGTCTGGTAGGACTACCTGGGCTAAGCGGCGTTGAAGGCTGGGTCCTACGCGGCGGAGCCCTATGAACCCCGTCAGATCCGAGAGGAAGCAGCGGTAAATAGAAGCTTTGGGTGCCGTAGGGTTACCTGGCTGGAGCTGGCTGACTCAGGCAAGCTGTTAGGCGATGTCGAGGGCGGGTGCACGGCCTCAAGTTGTTGACAGGAGGTAATTACCCTTAATGGAGCTCGGACTAGAGGGAAAAGCAGTTATTGTTACCGGTGGTGCCTCAAATGTCGGTCGCGGCATAGTCATGGCTTTCGCCAGGGAAGGTTCACACGTTGTTATTGCCGATATAGATGATGTGCAGGGGGAGAAAACAGCTAAGTTAGCCCGGAAGCAGGGCGGCAAGGTAATTATGGCCAAGACCGATGTCACCGACCCCGAGCAGTGCCAGGCGCTGGTGAAGAAAACGCTGGATGAGTTCGGGCGGCTGGATATCCTGGTGAACTGCGTGGGCTGGATATATGACCGCCTGTTCCTTGAGAAGCCCAGGGAGGAGTGGATAAAAGAGGTTGATACCAACTACTGGAGTGTAATCAACTGCACCAGGGCGGTAATTGAGCATATGATTGCCCAGAAAAGGGGCAAGGTTATCAGCCTTGCCTCCGATGCCGGCAAAATCGGGGAGTATAGAGAGGTTGTTTATGCCGGCGCCAAGGGGGCGGTTATCGCCTTTTCCAAGTCACTGGCGAGGGAGGTCGGGCGCTACGGGCTTAACGTCAACGTGGTCTGCCTGGGGACAGTCCCCCCGGCCAGCGATGAAGAGATAGGCTCGGAAAGTATGTGGCGGAGCGGGGGGCTTTTCTACAAGATGACGCCCGAGGTAAAGAAGAAGATGGCTAAAGCCTACCCCCTGCGCCGACTGGGCAGGGCGGAGGATATCGCCAGTGCCGTGCTCTTTCTGGCTTCGGATGTCTCCGGCTGGATAACCGGGCAGGCAATCAGCGTAGACGGCGGCTATGCCATGGCTTAGGCGGCCCAGATGTGAGTAAAGTAACCGGCTCACTGTTAACTCAAACCAGAAGACTGCTGCGCCAGTTTGACCTCCGGGCTAGGAAGGGGCTGGGGCAGCACTTTCTTATTGACGGGGAGGTGCTCCAGCTTATTACCTCGGCGGCGGAGCTAACCCCCAGCGATGTCATTATTGAAGTCGGTCCCGGGCTGGGCATCCTCACCCGGGAGCTGGCTCAAAAAGCGGGGCGGGTAATTGCCATTGAGCTTGATAACAGGCTGACGGCGGCACTTAAGCAGACCCTGGCTTCTTTTGATAATGTCACCATCATTAACGAAGACGTGCTTAAGATTGAGCCCCAAAATTTGGCAACCGGCTATAAGCTGGTGGCTAACCTCCCCTACTATATCACCTCCCCCGTGCTGCGCCATTTCCTTGAGGCTTCAGCCAAACCCAAGCTAATGATTTTAATGGTGCAAAAAGAGGTGGCTGAGGCGATTGTGGCTAAGCCCGGCAAGATGAGCCTCCTCAGCGTTAGCGTCCAGTTCTACGGCGAGCCGAGGATAATCAGCGACGTCCCCGCTCAGTGCTTTTATCCCGCGCCCAAGGTCGATTCGGCAATACTGCGCATTGACCCCTCTCCCCAGCCCAGGGTGGCGGTTGATGAGGAAAGCTTTTTTGAGGTGGTGCGGGCTGGCTTTACCGCCCCCCGCAAGCAACTCGCCAATTCCCTGGCTCAAGGGCTGGAGGTATCAAAGGCTGAGGTCTTATCTCTATTGGAAAGGGCGGGTATCGCGCCCCAGCGGCGAGCCGAAACATTAAGCCTTGAGGAGTGGGCGCGGCTGCGGCAGGTGTTTAAGGAAGAATGATGTTGACCCTTCTGGCACCGGCAAAGATTAATCTGACCCTTGAGGTACTAACTAAACGCCCCGATGGCTACCATGAAATCCGCAGTGTCATCCAGAGCATAGACCTCTGCGATAGACTCCGCTTCCAATTGAGCCATAATATAAAGTTCGGCTGCGATAACCCGGAGCTGGTGGTGGCGGAGAGCCTCATCTCACGGGCGACCGCCTTACTTCAAGAGACAACCGGCTGCGCCAAGGGGGCAACCATAGAAATCGCCAAGCGTATCCCGCTAAGCTCAGGGCTGGGCGGGGACTCAAGTGACGCCGCCGCCATATTATACGGGCTGAATAAACTCTGGCAACTTGGTCTATCATTAGAGGAGCTAATTGAGCTTGCCCCAAGGCTGGGTTCAGACGTCCCCTTCTTTCTTTACGGCGGCACGGCGCTGGCGGAAGGGAGGGGGGAGATAATAACCCCCCTGCCACCCCTGCCCAAGAGATGGGTTGTGTTGATGATACCGGACGTGCCCCGGATGGCGGAGAAGACAAAGCGGCTCTACGCCAGCCTGAAGCCCAGCCACTACACCGATGGCAAGATTACGGAAAATTTTATAAAAGCATTAAAAGAGGGTGGGGAAATTAAGCCATCAATGCTGTTCAACACATTTGAGAATGTTGCCAATTTAGCTTTTAACCAGTTCCCCGGGCTGGAGGTCTATAAAGAGCACTTTGTAAAGCTCGGCGCCCCAACCGTCCACCTCGCTGGCTCGGGACCGGCGCTGTTTACCCTGCTAGAGGACAGGGCGGAGGCGGAGAGGATATATGAGAGTCTCCAGAAGCAAAACGTGGAGTGTTATCTGGCTGAGACCTCACCCCTCCCTTTCCGCCAGCCACCTTCGGACTAGCTCCTCCTCCCCCTCCCTGGTAGTTACCCTACCGTTCAGCCTGGCTTCGCGCAGTAGCTCAAGTGCCTCTTTGACCTGGGGACCCTGGGCAACACCCATCCGCATTAGGTCATCGCCGCTGAGCGAGGCTTCAACATGCCTCAGCTTGCTGATGAAGTAGCGGATATTCTGGCTGGCGGTGGGGGACTCGGTGGCCAGGGAACTAGCCACCAGAGCCTGGGCGGAGTAGCCGTCAAGGAAGTTATAGATACTGCTCGCCGAGAGCCCGGGGATAGTCACCAGCTTGATTTTTTCCTTAAGGGCGATGGTATCCCTGACCGTTTGCGCCAGAGACTTGGGCAGGTTAAGGCGCGATATGAGGCTTTCCGCTTCTTCGTCATTTAGAGGGTAGGCGATGAGGGCTAGATAGAGCCCGATTTCCGGGGGGTGAGGGGAGGTCAGCTGCCGAGCCTGGGCAAATTTTTCCTCACGCCAGCCGTCACCCTTGAGCGCCGGGTGAAGCTTTGCCAGCACCCCCAGTTCCTCGGCACGGCTGAGGACTTTTTCCGGGTATTTCTCCTGCAGTACGCACTCAATTTCGTAGCGTATGCGGTCGCTGCTGATGGTATCCAGCATATCCACGTCCCGCTTGAGCAGGCTTTGGGTCTTTCTCTCCAGGCGGAAATCAAGCCGCTGCTCATAGCGCAGACCGCGCCAGATGCGGGTGGCGTCATCAGTGAAGCTCTTTTCATGAAGCACGCGGATAACCTTCTTCTTGAGGTCACTGCGCCCGCCGCAGGGGTCAAGCAGTTTGCCGTAGTCGCCGGGGTTGAGGTGGACAGCCATGGCATTGACGGTAAAATCACGGCGGGAGAGGTCGTCATCAATTGAACTCGGCGTTACCCTGGGCAGGGCTCCGGGCTTATCGTAGGTCTCGGAGCGGGCGGTGGCGAAGTCGGCGCTCCACCTGTCCCAGCGGAGTTTCGCCGTGCTGAAACGGAGGTGGGTGGTGATGTCCCCACCGTTAGTTTCTTTCAGCTGCAGAGCCAGCTCTACGGCATTCCCCTCCACCACCAGGTCAAGGTCAATGTTGGGCTGCTCCAGCAGCAGGTCGCGCACCACCCCACCGACAAGGTACACCCTTTCCTGACGGGTCATGGCTATCTCGCCGGCAAGCCACATAAAGTTGACCAGCTCGGCGGGTAGCTGTTTTTCTATTATCTTGGCTAGATTAATCTGTCTGGGCATTTTCTTTTTTAGCCATTTCTTTTAGGGGTCATCGTTCCCTTGACCAACTCAAGCGCACGCCGATAACCCAAAGTGGTCAGCTTATACCCCATTTTCTTGTTGCCTTCAATGAGTCTGTGCCTGTATAACGCTGTGACTGCGTTTGACACAGTTGACGGAGCACGGCGATCCATATCTCTGTGAAGTTGTGACGTTAACACAAGCACGGGATAATAATACAATAAGAGTGTCAGAAGCTCCTCTTCAGCAGTGCCTACTCTAAGAACGAGCCTCTTTTCGCCAAAATCCTCAACAATTGGACTAGTAGGAACTTGGATGAATTCTACTAGCTTTCCAGTAGTATCAATGTCGGTAGAAAGTACGTGGCGAGTGATTTCACTTAGCACCCACTGGGCTGCGGAGTATAAATAACGGAGGTCATAGATATTAGGATTTACTTCACCCTTGTGAATAATGCCTCTCTTACTTCGCAGAGAATACATCCCACGAGCAACTCTTGTGACGATAATCTTTAGATTTGGAGGCAGGCTAAGTGGGCGAGCCTCAGTATTCTTGAGGAAATCCTCAACCTCGCCAGTCTTGAAAGATTTGCTGTATGTCCTGCTTGCTAGATACTGGAGAACTTGAACCACTGTTTCCACAAATTTGCCGGGTGCTGACCTTTCCAATGTTTCAGTTGCGACATCCATCCTAATAGACATGAACTGATTAACGAGGTCAGCAGCAAGCTCACTAGGAAGATGTTTTTTCAGCTCGCCAATTAGCTCTGAGGAAGTCATTGTGCCAATTCTTTGATAATCTCTGCAGCCTTAGCCCGACCTGGCGTAGTCAAAACCCACCCATCGCCTTCAGGCAAGAATAATTTCTTCTGCTTTTTCATAATTCCTGCGAAGTTGCTTGAATCAAATGCACTATATTGTTTGCAAGTTGTAATTAGTAGTTCTCTAGAAATAAAAGCTTTGCCAGTTTCTAAGAGCCCTTTTACGCCTAGCAATAAGGCCAACTTCACTTGCATTGGCGCTTTTCCCTTTTCCTTTAAATCTTGAACTATGATTGAGAATGAAGTTCCATCAAAGTGAAATACCCCTGCCCAGACCTCTTCAGAGACGTCGTAACGGGAAAAGAATTCAGTCTTGGTCACTGGTGGGGTACCAGCCCCAGCTTTGACAGGGGGAATTTCCGGTCTTGCCAAAGAGCTTAAAAGAATTTCAAAGCATTTCTCCTGATATTTCTCGGGGCACTTATTAGCTATGTTTATGACTTCATTAATATGCTCCTTTACTTTCTCGAACATTCCACACCTCCGTTTTCCCTTTACGGGCTATTATTCATAATTATACCACAGGTTGTGATTAAGCTCGTCAGTTATTAGCTTATTGTCATTTACCCACCGTTCTCTTATAATTAAGTCCGTGAAATTGGTCTCAATTGTGGGCATGACCGGCGCCGGCAAATCAGAAGTATCCAGGGTATTTGAGGAGAGCGGTTTTACCAGGATAAGATTCGGCGACCTCACCGACGAGGAGATGGAGAAAAGGGGCTTAAAGCCAAGCGAGGAAAACGAGCGCCTGGTCAGGGAGCTCCTGAGAAAAGAGCACGGGATGGCGGCCTACGCCGAACTCAACCTACCCCGGATTAAAGAGGCGCTAAAAAATTCTGACGTGGTCATCGACGGCCTTTACTCATGGGAAGAATATACCTATCTAAAAGAGCGCTACGGGGAAGACCTCTATCTGGTGGCAGTATGGTCATCACCCGGGACAAGGTATACCCGCCTGAGCAAAAGGTCAAGCCGGCGTCTGACCCCAAAAGAAGCAACCAGCCGCGATAGGACGGAGCTGGAGAACACCAATAAGGGTGGGCCTATCGCCGTGGCTGATTTCACCATAATAAACGAATCTTCTCTGGAAGAATTACAGAAGGAAGCGAAAAAAATTATCTCAAAGTTAAGATGAAGAAATTAGCCCGACCCGATATTGACGAGTATTTCTTGAAGATAGCCTCAGTGGTGGCGGAGCGCTCAACCTGCCGGCGTCATCACATCGGGGCAGTGGCGGTAAAGGACAAACACATACTGGCTACCGGCTATAACGGCGCTCCCGCCGGGCTTCAGGACTGCCTTGAGCTTGGCTGTCTCCGCGACGCGCTGAAAATACCCTCAGGGGAAAGGCAGGAAATATGCCGGGGCATCCATGCCGAGCAGAATGTAATCATCCAGGCCACCCTTCACGGCGTCAGCCTTGAGGGAAGCACCATCTATTGCACCCATACGCCCTGCGTGCTGTGCGCCAAGATGCTGGTCAACGCCAAGATAAAGCGGTTCGTCAGCTCCGGCCAGTATGACGATAATTCCTTTGTTGACCTCTTCCGCGAAGCCGGCATAGCCGTTAATATAAAGCCAAGACCCTCCTCCCAGATAAGCCACCTGGGCTAGCCATCTGGCTTGACATTTATGGTAAAATGAGTTACTTCTATTCTGAGGCAAGTTAATGCCAGCATCACGTGTCAAGGTAATTGTTAACCCGGTGGCTGGAGCTTACTCCACCCGCCGCAAGTGGCCAATCATCAGCAAGATACTAAAGCGCATCGGTCTCCTTTTTGACTTTCAGTATACCGAGGGCGTGGGACATGCCATAGAGCTAGCCCGGGTAGCCGCCAGCGACGGTTATCGATTTCTGGTAGCGGTGGGCGGAGATGGAACGCTGAACGAGGTCGCCAATGGCATACTCCACTCCACCGGCACCGCCAAAACCGCTCTTGGCATAATAAGCACTGGCACCGGCAGCGATTTTATCCGCTCGGCTGGTATCCCCCGCGATTACGCCACTGCCTGCTCCACCCTCACCAGTTCCAAAAGGCTGTCCATTGATGTCGGCGTTGTTGAGTACCAGAGTAAAGGACAGACCTTACGGCGCTTTTTCATCAATGCCGCCGGCGTCGGCTTTGACGCCGCCGTGGTGAAAGAAACCGAGCGCCTGCCCAAGTTCTTTGGCGGCACTATTCCTTATTTGGCCGGGCTGTTAAGGACTCTGTTCATCTATAAGAATAAACCGGTGGTCGTCAGGGTGGGGGACGAGGTGGAGAACCATCGGGTGCTGAATGTGGCGGTAGCTAACGGCGGCTACCTCGGCGGCGGAATGCATATAGCACCTGAGGCTGAGCTCTGCGATAGCTTGCTTGATTTGGCAATCGTGGGGGATATGGGTAAGTTTGAGCTGCTCAAAGAACTGCCTACGGTATATAAGGGGACCCATGTTAATCACCCCAAATTCTCGATGAAAAAGGCAACTCACATCGCCATTGAATCTCCGGAGCCAGTACTGGTTTATGCCGATGGTGAGCTGCTGGGGGAGTGCCCCGCCTCCTTCTGGGTGGTACCGGCGGCTTTAAGCATTGTAGTGTAGAAAGCTCTTTTTCCCAACCCTTCCACCACTCCCACTTGGTATGTTTTCCCACCCACCCGCCCTACGGGCGTCTGCGGTTCGTTATAGAGTGGATACCCCCCATTAGGCTTTGCTTTTTACCCCCGCTTTATTGGGGGCATCTGCGGCTTATTTCTTTCCCTCCCTTGGGGGTGGGGCAAGGAGATTGTAAAGAGGTGAAACCTTTTTGGGTGGGCAGGGTGGGAAGAAAAAACATTTGCCAAAAACGGGGAGGGTTGGGATTAACAAGCGCTAGCAAACAACTACTCTATATTCTCCCCCTGATAGACACCCCGATAGCCTTCCGTCTTTTGCGCTAACTTCAGAAAAATAAGCTGGACGATTCTGGCGTTTTTCTGCAAGCGGAACCCCTGGGGGTTATAGACCACCATCAGGGACTGGGAGCGCCCGGAGTAGCCAGCGTCCCATACTGCCGTGCCCACATTCACACCACAGCGGAGCAGACTTGAGCGGGGTCTGGCTAAGGCCATAATATTCTTGGGCAGGTGGACAATCTCATTGTAGGTAATAATATAGGCGCCGGGCATAAGGTCAATAAAACCCATCCCGTCAAAGACCAGCGGCGCCAGCTCCGGCACCAGCCTCTGGCTGTTCTGGACGGTTATCCTACCCGATGACTGGGGCAGAGCAATCTCACGCAGGGTAAGGTCAACGCCGTTAGGCTGCACCTGCTCCTCAAGATTGATATAGCCTTCAACTAAGGGTGGCTTTTTCTTCAGCAGGCGCTGGATTTCCGGCTTGGATAAAACAACCGTCATCTCTATTACTCCCCTGAGCATATTTTAGCATATGCCTAGACCAAATAGGAATTGACAAAACAGGTAAAAGCCTTATAATTCAGCAAACCTTGGTAAAGGGAGGAATTCATGCCAGTAAAAATAGTTACCGATAGCGCTGCCGACCTGCCACCTGAGTTAGCTAAGGAACTAGATGTTGCAGTTGTTCCGGTATATCTGCGATTTGGAGAAGAGGTCTACCGTGACCGCGTGGATATCACTGAAGATGAGTTTTACAAAAGGTTATTACATGACCGTGTCCACCCCAACACCACTCAGCCCACACCTCAGGATTTTGCCGATGTTTACCAGAAACTATCAAAGGACGCTGATGGGATTGTTTCCATCCATATCTCGGCTAAACTGAGTGGCACCTATAACTCAGCAATGATGGCAAAGAAAATGATAGGGAAAGGATGCCCCATTGAGATAATCGACTCGCAGACAGTATCAATTGCTATTGGGCTGATAGTTATACAGGCCTCTAAAATGGCTAAGTCCGGAATGAGTCTGCAGCAGATAGCGGATGAGGTAGGTAAGATTATTCCTAACGTGCATATGCTCATTCTCTTCGATACACTTAAATATCTAGCCAAAGGGGGGCGAATTGGCAAGGCGAAGGCACTATTGGGCTCAGCATTAAGCGTAAAGCCTCTACTAACAGTAAGAGATGGAGAGTTAGTGCCTTCCGGCCAAGCCCGAACCCATTCTAAAGGCACAGACCGATTATTGGATTTTGCGAAGAACGCCACAGAAATTCAGGATTTGGCCATTTTGCATAGCACTACACCTGATGAAGCGCAAGCCCTCGTTAAGAGGACGAGTTCTATGTTCTCTAAAGAGCACACTCTATTAGCTAGACTCGGACCGGGGTTGGGTGTGCACGGCGGACCAGGCGTTTTAGCTATAGCATTGAGGGAGAAAGGGCTTCCATAGAGTGTGATTGTAGCCGTTAGAGAATGACAGAGGGCAAGCCGATACTGGACAAGGCAGGCACGGTTTGCTGGAAGACTTTTTATGGTTTGTCCTTAATCCATATTATGGGATTAAGAGCTTCCGCAAGGGCAAAATCTGGTGGCACAAGAGGTGGTGGGGGCCAGTTCCTGATTTCTACTGGATTTTCCTCATTATCACCGTCCTACTGGTCCATTTCGGCAGGACGGCTATCTAAAATGGAAGTGTGGCAGCGGGGGCTTGGCAAAAGGTGTATACCAAGGAGGTAGTCAACTTATGGGGGTTAGAGTTTTTACCGACAGCGGCTCGGACATTACGCAAGAGGAAGCCAAAAACTTAGGTATTACCGTCGTGCCAGTATATCTTCGTTTTGGTGACGAAGTCTATCGCGACGGAGTCGATATAAATAGCGATGAATTCTATCGTAAACTGCTGACCAGCCCGGTTCACCCATTTACTGCAGCCCCATCACCAGGGGATTTTGCCAAGGCGTATGAGGAAGCAGCTCAAGGAACTAGGGAGATTGTTTCTATTCACATCACCAGCAAGCACAGTGCCGTCTATAATGCTGCGCTAGTAGGTAAGGAGGTTGTGGAAAAGAAAGGATGTCGGATTGAAGTTATCGATTCTAAAGGTGTGACAATGTGGCAAGGTTTTGTTGCCATAGCTGCAGCTAAAGCCGCAGCAGCCGGATATAGTCTACAGCAGGTGGTAGACAAAGCTCATGAGACTATTAGCCAGATGCGTGCTCTGGCACTTCTGGACACTGTAAAATACGCAGTCAAAGGTGGGCGTCTGGGGAAGGCTCTATCTGCAATAGGATCAAAGCTTCCTGTGAAGCTTTTAATTACCCTGCGTGACGGCGAGATTCGCCCAGCCAAGTTGGCACGCACTCGAAGTAAAGGAATAGACCGACTCCATGAGTTTATAAGTTCAGCATCACACATTGAAGACTTAGCTATAGTTTATAGTACCACCCCTGACGATGCTCAAACACTAGCCGAGTACGTAGGTTCGCTCTTTCCTAATGTAGTGCCTCAAATAGTAAGACTTGGGCCAGCGCTAGGCGTCCATGCTGGGCCAGGGGCACTGATTGTAGCCGTTAGAGAATGACAAAGGACAAGCCGATACTGGACAAAGCAGGCACGGTTTGCTATAATGAGTTTTAAGCCACTAGGAAAGGAGCAGGAAATTTCATTATGAGGTATGGAGTGACCTAAAGCTAGAAAGATGGCTGTAACGTGGGGGGTCGTTCATTCGTCCACTTAACTGACTGACCTTACCCGAAGACTGGTTCACTTAATAGCTGGTCTATCCATAGTAAACTTTAGCTGGTTTGTTGGTATTCATTTCTGAAATTCCTCTCGCAAAACGCCAAATTGGCTTGCTTTCCACGTAATACTCCTTAGGTGTCCCTCGCCTTTATCTACCATCTCCGCATTTGATGCGTAGACTTCCCACCGCCTTTTTGTTTTCTAGCTAATAGGCATGTCTGTATTGGTAAGAGGTAAAATCTAGAACATGATTCGAAAGGGACTGACCGGGGGTAGTCTTAAGCTCCTCAGCAAAGATGACATAGATAAGATTCACCAGACCGCGATGCGGGTAATCGAGGAAGTGGGCTTTGAAGTAAACTCGGAACTTGCTCTGGAACTCTTTGCTGGGGCTGGAGCTTGGGTGGATGAGAAAAAGCGCCGGGTGCGCCTGTCCAAGAGGAAGGCTCTAGAACTGATAAGGATGGCGCCGTCAGAGGTTAAACTCTGCGGTAAGGATAAAAAGCATGACATCCTCCTGGGCGGTAACCGGGTATACACCGGAACCGGGGGAACTGCCCTCTATATCTATGAGCCGAATGCGGGCAGGAAGCGCCTGGCCACTATGAGAGACTTAAGGCGCATTGCTAAACTGGTTGACGGGCTGGATAACATTCACCTTTTCATGTTGCCCACCTATCCCAATAACATACCGGTGAAGCGAGTAGACGTAAACCGGTTTTTCGCCGGGCTGGACAACACCACCAAGCATGTTATGGGAGGTGTTTACACCCTCGATGGGGTAAAGCAGGTAATACGAATGGCAGAAATGGTGGCTGGCTCTCCTAAAGCGCTCCGGGAGCGTCCCCTTATCTCCATGATAACCTGCACTATAAGCCCCCTGAAGATGGACGGGCAGTACGGTGACATGCTGATAGCCATCTCAAAGAGTGGCATCCCCGTGGTATGCCCTGCCGAACCACTGTGCGGGGCTACTTCACCGATAACCCTCGCCGGAAATCTGGTGATAGGGACTGTGGACTCACTGATGGGGGTAATGCTTGCTCAAATCGCCAATCCGGGAACGCCGGTCATAATGGGCTCGGTAGCTTCTAGTGTTGACCTCAGGGACTTTAAGTACCTTGCTGGCTCAGTGGAGATGGGACTGCTAAGTGCGGCTGGTGCCCAGATGGCACAGTTCTATAAGCTTCCCTTCTATGCCACTGGTGGTATGACTGATGCCAAGATGCTGGATGCCCAGAGTGGCTACGAGTCTGCCATTACTAACCTGCTTTGTGCCCTAGCCGGGGCTAATTTCATCCATGATGCCGCCGGACTTATGGAATTCGCCTTAACGGTATGTTATGAGAAGTTTGTCATAGATAACGAAATACTGGGAATGGTGATGAGAGCCGTTGAGGGCATAGCGGTCAACGATGATACCTTAGCCTTTAACCTTATCAAAAAGGTAGGGCCGGGGGGTAATTTTATTGCCGCCAAGCACACCAGACGCTTTATGCGCCGCGAGCACTACTATACAAACTTGAGCGATAGGAATAGCCGGGAGGAGTGGGAGGCTAGGAGGAGTAAGAGCACCTGGCAGAGGGCATCAAAACAGGTAAGGGAGCTTATAGCCAGCAATAAATACAGCTTACCCCCGCAGACAAGGCGGCGGGTGCTTTCAGGGATACCAGGCATTGTGGACTGAGATATGTTAGCCAGGTAAAGGCTTATTACGGGAGAAGGTAATGCCCAGAGAAGGAATTTTAGTTCAAAACCCCTATAAGAGGCTGACTGATGAGCAGGTCTCTCGGATTCATCAGGCGTCAATAGAAATTTTGAGTGACCCCGGCCTGATATCCTTTAACCGCCAGGCGGCAGATATATTCAATGCTAATGGGGCAAAGGTTGAGGTAATTTCCTCCGGTGAGAGTCCCTGCTGGCTTATAAAAATACCGGAGAAGCTTGTCCTGCAAGCCCTTGATAGCACTCCCAAGACGGTCAAATTGGGTGCCAGAAATCCGGAAAATACCCTGATAATGAATGGTGAGGAGCCGAGGGTATATTTTATTTCCGGCTCGGAAACGAATATATGGCTGGATGTTGACTTCCCCACCTACGTCAAGAAGTCTGAGCGTAGTACCGAGATTCAAGTGCCGGAATTTCACCCCCGACGTGGGACTGTTGATGACCTGTGTAAGTCGGCGCATGTCTGCGAGCACCTGGAGACCCTCGATGGCTACATCCGTACCGTAAATATTCAGGACAAGGATATCACCGAAGATAACAAGGATGTTAACAAATTCTTCGCTTCCCTGAATAACACCACCAAGCATTTTATGTCGGGGCTGACCAACCTAAAACAGCTTGACAACGTGGTGAACATGGCAAAACTAATAGTGGGTGGCGAAAAGGAGCTCAAGGAAAATCCCATCATCTCCTTTATCACCTGTCTGGTCAAGAGCCCCTTACAGTTTATTGAGGATACCACCGATATCCTTATCGAGGTTTGCCGAAGGGGACTGCCCGTAGTGGTGTCCTCCTCACCCCAAGCCGGGACCACCGCCCCCATTAAAGAAGCCGGCATTCTGGCTCAAATAAATGCCGAGGTTCTAGCCGGTATAACATTGAGCCAGCTGGTAAACAAGGGGACGCCGGTGCTTTACGGTAGTGTGCCGGTGAGAGCGCGGATGGACACCCTTAGTGATTCCTATGGTTCCGTTGAAACCAGCCAGTATAATATTGACTGTACTCAAATAGCACGATTTTACAAGATACCCAACTATTCTACGGCGGGTGTCTGTGATACCAAGACCCCGGGACAACAAGCATCAATAGAGAGGTTATTCTCAGATATAGCGGTAACCTTAAGCGGACCCCAGTATTTGCATTGTGCCTACGGGCTGCTTGACTGCAATGCTGTTTTCTGCCTGCTTCAGGCAGTTTTGGACGATGCTCATTTTAAGATGATTAAGTTTTTCCTTAACTCGCCAGGGGTCGGTGAAGGTGATATTAACGAAGTCTTAAAGCAAATAAGAGAGGTGGTGGAGACACCGCAGAAGATGTACGTTCGCCATATCCGCCCGCTTATGCGCAGCGGGGAGCTCTCGGCGCCCTATCCTTTTGAAGGGGAGGGCGAGGGCGATAACGTGTTCGCCTTAGCCTACGAGAGGATGAACCAGCTTCTTGCCCAACCGGTTGAGCATATAGACCCGGCGACTACGGCTAAGATATTTCAGGAAATTCCTGGCCTTTTACCCAGGCTTAATGTATATGAAAAAGGGGGAAAGCAATGAGTGAAGAAATAATCGCCTCACTTAAGGAGAATGTTATTCAGGGAAGAAAGACCGCGGAAGACGAAGGGATAGAGGAAGGTATGGTCGGTACGCCAGCGGTGGTGGAGCTAACGCAGCAAGCCCTAGAGAAGAAGGTTTCTCTGGAGGCAATAATTACCCAGGCTCTGACGGCGGGGATGCATGTCGTGGGGGAGAAATTTACCGCTAAGGAGTATTTTATCCCGGACATGTTAGCCTCTGCCGAAGCGGTGGGGGCGGCTATGGATATCCTGAAACCGCATCTTGAAGCCTCGCATATTGAAACCAAAGGGAGAGTTGCCATAGCCACGGTAAAGGGAGACATCCATGATATCGGCAAAAATATTGTTACCACCCTGCTCAAAGGAGCCGGCTACGAGGTCAATGACCTGGGCGTAGATGTGCCTACGGAAAAGATTTTGGAAGTTGTTAGAAAGGAAAAACCTGATTTCCTGGGGCTTTCGGCGCTACTAACTACCACCATGGTAGCCATGGGAGAGATAACTGAAGCGCTGAAAGAGGAGGGTCTTAGAGATAAGGTCAAGGTCTTGATTGGGGGAGCAGCCGTCTCTGATGAATATGCCCAGGAAATAGGAGCCGATGCCTATTGTATAGACGGTTTTCATGCCATTAAGACGCTCGATGCTTTCCAAGAAGTGAAGGTGTAAGGCAGGCATAAGCACTTAAAGAAGGGATGCTGATTATGGCCGGAATTGCCGGAACTCAAGGCGCTGACAAAGGCGAATTAGACTCCATACTGAAGAGAATCAAACATAGAGGGCCAGATGAGACATGGGTAAATAAGCAGGGGCAACTAAATTTGGGATGCCTTGAGCTGAACGTAGGTAAAGGCTCAAAGGCAGGCTCACATCATACCTCTGATGGTAAAAAAGGAGTTATCCTTGACGGCCGCATATATAATCCGGAAAAATCAAGCATGAGTGACGCCGAGGCTGTGTTGCATTTCTATAATAAGTTTGGCACGCACTTTGCCGATAAGCTAGATGGAGACTTTGCCTGTGCTGTAAATGACAACGGGAAGGTGGTACTGGCTCGTGATTGGGCTGGTGTAAAACCTCTCTATTACGGGCACAACGATGGCAGATTGTGCTTTGCCTCAGAGGCAAAGGGCCTTGTTGGTATAGCCGACGATGTTAAGGAGTTCCCGCCTGGCTATGTCTATTCCCAGGAACTGGGATTCCAGAAATATACCTGTCGGGCGGTGGAGACGCCGGAGTTTGAGAACTTCGAGCAGGCGAAGAAGGTGCTGGCTCAGCTGCTGCAAGAAGCCACGGAGAAACGGATGAAAGATGGTGCTGTGGGTGGGATTTTATTGAGCGGCGGTTTAGATAGCAGCCTTATAACCTACATGGCGGCACAAATAAAGCCAGATATTGAAGCCTTTACCGTAAGTATGGAGGGAGGGCAGGACCTTCCTCTAGCTCGAGATGTGACCAGTTATTTAGGCATCAAGCATCATGTATTGATGTTCAGCGAAAAGGAGATAAACGAGATATTACCTCAGGCTATTCACCACATAGAGATGTTTGAGGAAAGCTGTGTGCACGGGGCAATTGCCAATTACCTGGCGGGAAGATTCGTCAGCCCGCATACTAACTGCGTTTTTACCGGAGAGGGGGCAGACGAATTTCTTGGTGGGTATGATGGACAGTTCAAGCAGGGAAAGAGCCAGGAGGAAGTTGCCAGTATAGTAGATTTTCTTCTCAATGTCGCCCATAATACGGCTCTGCAAAGGCTGGATAGACTGAACGCCGCCAATGCTATAGAATCCCGTACCCCCTTCCTGGATACGAAGGTGATGGACTTCAGCCTGAAGATACCGCTGGGTGACAAGATTCACGGCCCAGAGCAGGTCGGGAAGTGGATTCTTCGCCAGGCATTTGAGGGTTGCCTGCCGGAGCATATAATCTACCAGACAAAGCGGTTCTTCGCCCAGGGTTCAGGGGTGGCCCAGATTATGCGCTCACAGGCGGAGAAACATGTCTCCGAAAAGGAAGTGGCAGAACATAACAAGGTAGAGGGTAACCCCTGGTTATCTTCGGTAGAAGAGCTGTATTACTATCGGATGTTCAAAGAAACTTTTCCCCAGCCCGCCTTCGATCGGCTGGTCGGCAGATGGGACCCCTTCCGGCCAGACTTCTTCCCCCGCCAAGCAGGCAGCTAGGGATTGAGCAAAATAGTAAATCCCCAAAAGTCATAAGGCCTTTGGGGATCCCGAAAAAATTCAATTTTCTTTATTTATCTTTTTTTCTTCGCCCTCTCTGGCTATAGTTCTTGCCTCCTCGGGGATAGGAGGAGGAACTGGCTCAGCAGGAATCACTTTTACCGCGCCAAAGCGAGGGGGACAAACCTGAAAGCAAATCCCACACCCTATGCATTTCTCCTGGTCGATGACATGGATTTGATTCTTGCCGCCTATGATCGCCTCTACAGGGCATTTCCTAAGGCAAATCATGCAGGCCTTGCACTTATCCGGGTCAATATAGTATGAGATTAGCTTCTTACTGATATAACTTTCAGCTGCTTCAAGGTCTAGTTTTAACTGCTCTAGATCTTTTCCTTCGCCTACCCCGATAGGTCCCATCTCCTTTAGCTGCTTGGTGAAGTTGGTAACAATTTCGGCAAAACGAATTCCCTCAGAAGCAGACACCCATTCAATCCGCAATCTTTCTGGGTTCAACCCTATCCGTTCCATGAGTTTTTTACACCGCTTTGTCATCTCTAATGCTTCGCGATTCCCTTCCGTGGCATAATGGCATTCACCAAGCCAACAACCGCCGATAAGCACTCCGTCGGCTCCTTTTGAGAAAGCCCGGAAAATGAATGCCGGGTCGACTCTGCCGGAGCACATCACCCTTATCACCCTTATATTAGTGGGGTATTGATACCTGGAAACTCCGGCAAGGTCCGCCCCTGCGTAGCAACACCAGTTACACAAAAATCCTAAAATCTTCGGTTCAAACTCGTGACTCACAACCATTTTTTAGCTCACTCCTAAAAGTAACCCTATTTTGTTCATTAGTGGACTTTTACCGGGGCTGGAAACGCCACGTCAATTTCAGCAAAGATCTGCTCATCAGTAAAGTGCTTCGAGGAAATAGCCTTTGTCGGACATTTTGTATTACAGAGACCATCTCCTTTACAGAGAACAGGAATAACCCTGGCTTTTTTGCCCTCAGGTGTATCATGAAGCTCTATAGCACCGTATTTACAAACTGCCTGACACTGACCGCACCCTACGCACTCACTCTCATCTACCACACAAATAGCACCAGAGGCTGTGACTGAATCCTTGGAAAGAATGGTTGCCGCCCGGCCGGCAGCTCCGTAAGCCTGGCTAATCGATTCCGGTATATGCTTGGGATAGTGGGCTGTCCCACACAGAAAAACGCCATCTGCGGCAAAGTCAACAGGCCTTAATTTTACATGGGCTTCTAAGAAGAAACCATCCGGGTTCAAAGGTACCTTGAATAACTTGGATATTTCATTACTTGTTGCTGAAGGAATAACGGCGGCAGCTAAAGCGAGTGCATCGGCATCTATAGCAATCTTCTTGCCTAAAATGGGGTCGGTCACGGTAACCCTCAGAATACTCTTGCCATCCTCTTCAACAGCTTCCACCTGGGGTTTATCATCCGGCTCATAGCGGATGAACTT
>CAZUHO010000003.1:17058-23940 GCA_964620725.1 uncultured Dehalococcoidales bacterium | reverse complement strand
GAGAGGTTTGGGCTGGAGATTTTAGATGGTATTGGCTCAACCGAGCTGCTGCATATTTTCATCTCCAACCGCCCCGGCGATATCAAACCGGGGAGCTCTGGTAAATTAGTCCCGGGGTATCGCGCCCGCATTGTTAATGAGAAAGGCAAGGAAGTGCCTGACGGCAAGGTTGGTACTCTGCAGGTAGAGGGAGAATCAACATTCGCTTATTACTATCGCCACCACGACAAGACCAGAAGCTCCATGCTGGGGGAGTGGTTTGATACTGGAGACAGGTATTACCGTGATGCTGAGGGCTACTACTATTATCGTGGTAGAGGCGATGACATGCTCAAGGTGGGGGGGATATGGGTCTCGCCTATTGAGGTCGAGGATGCCCTGATTTCCCACCCGGCGGTGCTCGAGGCGGCGGTAGTAGCTCAGCACGACGAGCACTACCTGATCAAGCCTAAGGCGTACGTCGTGCTGAGAAAGGGCTATAAGCCTTCCCAGAAACTGGCCAAGGATATTCAAGCCTTTGTCAAGAAGAGCATAGCACCTTATAACTATCCGCGGTGGATAGAGTTCCTTGAAAAACTTCCCAAGACTGCAACGGGCAAGATACAGCGCTACAAGCTAAGAGATTAGGGTTTAATTATGCCCAGCCGCGAAGTTTTACTGCCTCTGCCACCCGACTCACAGCGACAATATAGGCGGCTAATCTCATGTTAATCTTACGCTTCAGGGATTCAGCTAAGACAGCCTGAAATGCCTTGGTCATAATTTTACCCAGTCGCTGGTGAACCTCATCCTCATACCAATAATATCTATTTAGGCCTTGGACCCACTCAAAATAGGAAACGGTAACGCCTCCAGCATTGCATAGAAAGTCAGGTATGTTAAATACCCCGTTTTGGTATAGTATTTCATCTGCTGCCGGGGTAGTCGGTCCATTGGCTAATTCGGCTATTATCTTTGCCTTGATTTTGGGGGCATTTTTCTCAGTTAGCACGGTCTCCAGCCCTGCCGGGCATAGTATATCCACGCTTAGTTCTAGCAGTTCAGCATTACTGATATTTTCTGCTTGGGGGAAGTCTAAAACTGAGCCAGTTTCCTCTTTATGCTGCAAAACTTTGCTAGGTTCTAAGCCCTTTTTATTATAGATGCCTCCCCTGGAGTCACTAATGGCTATAATCTTAGACCCTGGCATATCGTTTAGCAAAATGGCGGCGTTTGAGCCGGCATTGCCATAACCCTGAATAGCTACTGTTGCTGTTGACAAATCAATATTTAAATGCTTGGCGGCTTCTATTATGGTGTATACTCCGCCGCGAGCGGTGGCATCATCCCGCCCTAGTGAACCACCTACAGCTATAGGCTTTCCCGTTATTACCCCCGGTGAGTAACAACCGGTTAATTTTGAATATTCGTCCATCATCCAACCCATTATCTGGGGGTTGGTATATACATCCGGTGCCGGGATATCTCTATTAGGACCAATATACTCCCATATCGCATCTATGTAGCCGCGGCTTAGCCTCTCCAGTTCGCCGGTAGACATCTCCTTAGGATTGCAAATAACGCCTCCTTTACCACCGCCAAGGGGAATATCTACGGTAGCGCATTTCCAGGTCATCCAGGCAGCCAAGGCTTTAACAACATCAATCGTCTCATCAGGGTGGAATCTAATACCCCCCTTGCAGGGACCACGAGCGTTATTGTACTGAACCCTGGACCCCTTAAAGACCTTAGTCTGCCCGTTATCCATCTTCACCGGTATAGATACGTGAAACTCTTTCATGGGTTCTCTAAGAATAGCATGAATACCGGAATCAAGATTCAAAATACCAGCCGCTTCATCTAGCTGAGCCTGAGCCATCTCAAATAAGTTTGCCGGTTGTTTGTCCATAATATGCTCCTTTCTCTAATGCCCGTTATATGTTTACCGGTATTCCTCTTTCCTTGAGGTATCTTTTAGCTTCGGGGATAGAGATTTCGCCGAAGTGGAAGATGGAAGCAGCTAAGACCGCTGCCGCCTTGCCTGTAGTTACTGCCTGATAAAGGTGCTCCAGTTTGCCTGCCCCGCCGGAGGCAGTAACTGGTATTGATACCGCCTCTGCCGCCGCCCGTGTCATCTCCAGGTCATAGCCCTCTTTTGTCCCGTCGGCGTCCTTGCTGGTGAGCAGTATTTCCCCCGCCCCCAGTGCCTCCACCCGCTTCGCCCAGTCAACAATGTCCATGCCGGTGGACTCGGTGCCGCTTTTGATGACTACCTCAAGTCGGGGAAGATTACTCCCCGGTGGGTTCTTCCTGCCATCAATGGCAACCACCAGTCTCTCCCTGCCGAATTTTTGGGCCGCTTCTGTGATAAGCTCTGGCTTCTTCACTGCTGAGGTGTTTATTGAGACCTTGTCTACGCCAAGCTTGATTAGTGCCTCCATATCCTCAATACTGCCGATGCCGCCACCGACGGCGAAGGGAACAGTAATCACATCAACCACCCTTTTCACCCATTCCAGCCTTGTCTTTCTGTTCTCTACGGTGGCGAAGATGTCAAGGAAGACAAGCTCGTCAGCCTCCTCCCGGCAGTAGGCTTGGGCTGCTTCCACTGGGTCACGGGCGTCCCGGAGGTTAACAAACTTTACCCCCTTGACTACTCGCCCCTCCTTAATATCCAGGCAGGGTATAATTTTTACCAAATTCATTGCACACGCTCCTCAAACTTAGTCAGGTCCTGGTAGTAAATGATTGTGCTCATGGCGTGATTTTCTGCGGAGGACTACATATTCTACGGTAGCTAAATTGTTTTTGTCAACGATTCTTTACAAAGGTAGTTTTTCAAGCTAGAATAGATGTAATCGGGCGGGAGTAACTCAGCTGGTAGAGTCCCTGCCTTCCAAGCAGGTTGTCGCGGGTTCGAGTCCCGTCTCCCGCTCCACAGCTATAATGCTTTGTCCAGAGCCACTCTGAGGTCCCTTATGAAATTACCCACTGAGAGGAGGTTGTCCTCAACCTCCATGAGCTGGATGATACGACTGCCAACAATAACGCCGTCGGCAATCCGCGCTATCTGACTTGCCTGTTCTGGAGTGGATATACCGAAGCCAATGCAGAGCGGCTGACTGGCTAGTTTCTTTACCCTGGCTGCGAATGTTGCCAGATTCTCGGGCAGCTTGTCCCTCGCCCCGGTAACGCCGGTTACCGAAACCAGATATATGAACCCCCTGGACTTCTCGGCGACGAGTCTGATGCGCTCTTCGGTGCTGGTCGGTGCTAGAAGATAAATAAGGTCGAGGTCATGGGTTCGGGTGGCGGTTTCTAAGTCGGTGCCCTCCTCCGGGGGTAAATCAGGGATAATCAAGCCGTCAACGCCAGACTTGGCGCAGGCCTGGCAGAATTCTTTAAGACCGTAGTGAAAGACGGGATTGAAGTAGGTCATAAATACCAATGGCGTTGAGACCTTGCGGCTCAACTCGCCAGCCAGATCGAGGCAAAGCTGGGGGGTAACTCCATTCTGTAAGGCAGCGAAGCTTGCCCGTTGAATGGTGACACCGTCAGCCAGAGGGTCGGAGAATGGTATCCCCAGCTCAACTATATCGCAGCCGCTCTCGGCGAGGAGCGGGACTACCTTCCTGGTGGCTTCAACGGTGGGGTAGCCCACGGTAACATAGGCTATCAGGGCGGTGCGACCTGGGCTAAAAGCGGAGGCAATGCGGCTCACAGCTTTACTCCCAGTGCCTCAGCTATGATGTCCATATCCTTATCGCCCCGCCCGGAAAGATTGACCACGATAACCTCCTCCTTCTTTAGGGAGGCAGCGAGCTTGGCGGCATAGAATATGGCATGGGCTGGTTCCAGGGCGGGGGCAATGCCCTCGGTGCGGCAGAGCAGGGTGAAGCCCTGGAGTGCCTCATCATCGTTTACGCCGAGGTAGGTAGCACGCCCCGTGTCCTTGAGGTAGCTGTGCTCGGGGCCAACGCCTGGGTAGTCAAGGCCGGCAGAGATGCTGTGTGTTTCCCGAATCTGACCTTTGTCATCCTGAAGAAGATAAGACCTGGCCCCGTGGAGTACCCCGACATCACCGACAGCCAGCGGGGCGGCATGGGCTCCGGTGTCAAGCCCTCTGCCCGCTGCCTCAACCCCGATGAGCTTAACCGCCTTATCACTCAAGAAGGGATAGAAGATGCCAATGGCGTTGCTGCCCCCACCGACGCAGGCGATGATATAGTCCGGCAGGTGTCCTACCTTGTCCAGAACCTGCTCTTTCGTTTCCCTGCCGATTATTGTCTGGAAATCACGCACCATGGTGGGGTAGGGGTGGGGACCGACTACCGAGCCCAGAAGGTAATGGGTATTCTCAGGGTTAGTCACCCAGTCTCGTATTGCTTCGTTAATGGCGTCTTTCAGTGTCCTGCTCCCGCTCCCGACTGGTTTTACCTCGGCACCCATCAGCTTCATGCGGAAGACATTGAGCGACTGGCGGCGTATATCTTCTTCTCCCATATAGACGGTGCACTCCAGCCCCAGCATGGCGCAGACGGCGGCGGCGGCTACTCCATGCTGCCCAGCGCCGGTTTCGGCGATTATTCTCCGTTTTCCCATTCTCCGGGCAAGAAGCCCTTGTCCCAGGGCATTGTTAATCTTATGGGCGCCGGTATGAGCCAGGTCTTCCCGTTTAAGAAAGATGCGCGCCCCACCGCAGTCTTCGCTCAGTCTTTGGGCGAAGTAGAGCGGTGTCGGTCTTCCTGAATAGTCGCGGGACAGTGAGTCAAACTCAGCCCAGAAGTTGACGTCGGCTTTTGCCTCTTTAAAGGCTAAAGCCAGCTCGTCAAGGGCGGGGATTAGGGTTTCGGGGACAAAGCGCCCGCCGTAATTTCCGAAATATCCCCTGTCATCAGGTAGCAATGTCCACCTCTCTTTATCCCTTATTCTACATAAATGTTCTCCACCTGTAAATGAGGAGCGGTTTTTTCCCTTAATCCCCAAAATTACCTCTGTTAATGTATTGACATTGCGGTAAGGGTGGTTTATTATCATATTCAAAAAGGGGGTGCGTAATGCAAGCCTATTGTGTGAAATGCCGAGCCAAGAGGGAAATGAAGGACGCCCAGGTAATAAAGATGAAAAATGGCAGACCGGCAACGAAGGGTGTGTGCCCGGTTTGCGGCACCAAGATGTTCAGGATAGGGAAGAGCTAGGTCTGTAGCTATCCCATTATAACTTTAAAGATTGGGCAGGGCTAAATATTCCTTGGAAGGAAGGGATATTTAGCCCTTTTTTGTTATCGCAGATTTGCCAAAGTGAGAATTCTGGTGGAAAAGTTAACATAAAAAAGCGTTAAAAAGTTAAAAATATGGTTTATAATATATGATAATAACCGTGCCGAAGGGGTGGTTGCCAACTAGTATGGAGCAGGCTAAGACAGCAAGAGAGTTAGGCTTTGAAGAACCAGAGGTTGGCTATGAGTGGGATGCTGGCAGCACCCCACCTGGTGATTCAGTGCCGGGGCGTTGGCTGGTGAGGAGGGAGGGGGATAACTGGGTCGTCTTATTCCACGCCTCCAACGGCACTGAATATGTTATTCACACCTTCTTGCCAGATGAGGATGGCGAGAGGGAAGCTAAAAATATGGCCCTCAAGCTGGTGGACTTTGCCTGGGGGAAGTAGTAAATAAGGCTAGCTCGGCAGTCAGGGCTTGTTCTCTTGCCTCCCCTCGACTAGGGTCTCAACTACCGTCGGGTCAGCCAGGGTACTGGTGTCACCCAGCTCCTGAACATCACCGGCGGCAATCTTGGTAAGTATCCGCCTCATAATCTTGCCACTCCTTGTTTTGGGCAGGCCGTCAGCAAACTGAATCCTATCCGGAGTGGCTATAGGTCCAATCTCTTGGCGAACATGGGTCGTAAGCTCTCTCTTCAGCTCATCGGACTTTTTTATCCTGGCTTTCAGGGTAACGAAGGCGTATATACCCTGTCCCTTGATATCGTGGGGCATGCCCACAACCGCCGCCTCAGCCACTGATTTGTGGGATACCAGAGCGCTTTCAATCTCGGCAGTGCCCAGGCGGTGACCGGAGACATTGATGACATCGTCTATTCGCCCCATAAGCCAGTAGTAGCCGTCCTTATCCACCCTTGCCCCGTCTCCAGCGTTATATACGCCGGGGAAGCGTACAAAGTAGGTATTCTTAAACCTCTTTGGCTCACCGTAGACCCCGCGCATCAGACCGGGCCAAGGCTTTTTAATTACCAGGTAGCCGCCCTCATTAACATCGGCGGGAGAGCCGTCCTCCCTGAGTACCGCCGGCTCAACCCCGGGGAAGGGGAATGTCGCCGAGGCAGGCTTAAGTGGGGTTGCCCCGGGCAGGGGGGTAATCAGGATGCCACCGGTCTCGGTCTGCCACCAGGTGTCAACAATGGGGCAGTTACCCTTGCCGATTACGTTGTAGTACCACATCCAAGCTTCAGGGTTAATCGGCTCACCGACTGAACCAAGGATACGCAGCGAGCTTAGGTCGTGCTTATTGGGCCATTCCTCCCCCTCCTTCATCAGGGCGCGAAGAGCGGTGGGGGCGGTATAGAAGATATTGACCCGGTACTTCTCTACAATATTCCAGAACCTATCGGGGTGGGGGTGGGTTGGCACCCCCTCAAACATGAGGCTGGTGGCGCCAAAGGCTAGCGGGCCGTATACGATATAGCTATGCCCAGTTACCCAACCAATGTCAGCAGTGCACCAGAAGGTATCCTCTTCCTTGACATCAAATATCCACTTAAATGTCTGGTAGGCAAAGAGGAGGTAGCCAGCCTGGGTATGAAGCACTCCCTTCGGCTTCCCGGTGCTGCCGCTGGTATAAAGGATGAACAGCGGGTCTTCAGCATCCATGACCGCCGGTTCGCAGTA
>CAZUHO010000003.1:8900-16958 GCA_964620725.1 uncultured Dehalococcoidales bacterium | reverse complement strand
CGGGCGCAGGCAAGCATGGCGACTGCTAGCTCAGGAATCATGGGCAGGTAGATAGCAACGCGGTCGCCCTTCTTAACCCCGTGCTTCTTCAGCACGTTGGCAAACTTGCATACCTCATAGTAAAGCTCCTGGTAGGTTATGGTCTTGCTCTCGCCGGTGTCCCCCTCCCAGACTAGAGCCGCTTTATTTTTTCTCCATGTCTTGGTGTGCCGGTCGACGCAGTTATAGCTGACATTGAGCTTACCACCGACAAACCACTCGTGCTTGGCTTCCTTGAAATCCTCCACCAGCACCTTGTCCCACTTCTTATACCAATCAAGCTGCTCTGCCAGCTCCCCCCAGAATCCCTGCGGGTCTTTAATAGAGCGCTCGTAAATCCGCTTGTATTCGTCAAGGCTTTTTATATATGCCTTTTGCTTGCTCTCCTTGCTAGGCTTAAATACCCGTTTTTCCGCCATCATAGAGGTGATTGTCTTTGTTGGTTCCATTAATTAAAATTCCCTTTCTAGTTTCACAACGATATAGTAATAACTTATTAGACCTGAAACTGGACCCTAAAGAGGCTTACTGTTCAAGATAACCATGGTCAATCCTGGTAGGCAACACCCATCAACTGGCTAAAGGCAGCGCGTAGCCTTTGCGAAATCACATAGGCTACGCCACCGGCAATCTCAGCGCAAAGCTTGGGGTTGGTGTAGATTAGATTGCGCAGTTCCTTTCCCTTGAATGTCAGTACCTTTGTTTTCTCCAGGGCTTTTGCTGTAGAGGTGCAACGGAATGGCGGTATCGTGGCTGACCAGCCGAAGCACTCAAAATTGGTGGCGGTCTGGATTTGGCGCCTCTCCGTTGGCCCCATCTCGAGGAGAATGGATACCAGCCCCTCTTCGATAACATATATGTTTTCTTCTTCCCTATCCTGCCGGCATATAATCGTCCCAGTTTCAAATACTTGGGTGGTGCACATCTTTTCCACTTCCTTGAGCTCGTCCTCTTCTATGTAGTGGAAGACGTCAGACCTTTTCAGTACTTCTATGGTCTCCATTCTTAACCTCCGTAGCTTTTATATCTTAGGCTCTCTAGATAATTATTATACACCGTCGATTTTATATTTTTCAAATAAAAGTGCTTGCTACCAGCGAAACATCGGTGTAAAATGGGTGAAATTCTAACTATCTTTAACTTATGAAGGGGGCCCATATGGAAGCTCAGGAGATTTTAGCAAAGGTAAAAAAAGACGGTGTGAGCTTTATAAGCCTGCAATTCACCGATTTACTGGGGGTGGTGAAGGAGGTCATCATACCGGTTGAGGTGCTGGGGGAGGCACTGAATAATGGGGTGTGGTTTGACGGCTCTTCAGTTGAAGGCTTTGCCCGAATCCAGGAAAGCGACCTCTTTTTAAAGCCGGACCTGGCAACCTACTCCGTTGTCCCCTGGCTGAACGAAAACGGTAAGACGGCGCGGCTGATCTGCAATATATATGGGGCAAATGGGGAGCCTTATGAAGGAGACCCCAGATTTATTCTTAGCAAGGTAATTGCCGAAGCAGCTAAGGCGGGGTTCCGATATGACGTTGGGCCGGAGCCGGAGTTTTATTTATTCGAGAGGGACGAGCTGGCAGAGAAGACCCCTATAGACTACGGCAGTTATTTTGAGCTTTCCTCGGCTGAGGGCTATCAGGTTATGAAGGGAATAATCGCTGCCCTTAAGACCTTTGGCATGAACATTGAGACCTCACATCATGAAGTGGGGCATGGGCAATATGAGATAGACCTTAACTACGGGGACTGTTTGTCAGTAGCTGACGATCTGCTCACACTGAAATATACGGCCAAGAAGGTCGCCCAGATGTATAACCTGGAGGCAACCTTTATGCCCAAACCGGCAATGGGTATCGCCGGTTCCGGTATGCATATTCACCAGAGCCTGTTTGGTGTCAAGGCGAAAAGAAACGCCTTTTACGATAAAAAGGATAAATATGGCTTGTCCAAGGTTGCCTACAGCTTTATTGCTGGCCAGATGAAGCATATTAAGGCGATGTGCGTAATTCTTTGCCCCACGGTCAACTCTTATAAGAGGCTGGTCTCCGGGTTTGAGGCTCCGGTTTATATTAGCTGGGCCAGTATGAACCGCTCCGCCCTTATCAGGGTGCCCAAATGGTTCCGGCAGAAGCAGGAGTCAGCCAGGATTGAGCTAAGATGCCCGGACCCGACCTGCAATCCCTATCTGGCGTTTGCTGTCATGCTGAAAGCCGGTTTAGACGGCATTAAGAATAAGCTCATGCCACCCCAGCCGGTGGAAGAAAATGTATATAAACTTGACCGGGAAAGCCTGATGAGCAAGAAGGTGGACGTCTTGCCCACATCATTGTGGGAAGCACTGAATGAGCTGAAGAAGAACAAACTTATCCAGGAAGTCCTCGGCGGGCATCTGCTGGAGAGATATATCACCATCAAAACAAAAGAGTGGGACGAGTTCAAAACGCAGGTAACACCCTGGGAGATAAATAAATACCTGGATGTCTATTAGTTAACCCTTAATAGCTATCGCATAGGAGGAGGTGGATTATGGCTACAACCAGTGAAAACCTGCAGGCTGCCTTTGCCGGAGAAAGCCAGGCTAACCGCAAGTACTTATTCTTTGCCGAAAAGGCGGAAGGGGAGGGGTATAAGCAGATAGCCAGGCTATTTCGCGCCGCCGCTGATGCTGAGACGGTACATGCCCGAAATCACTTTAAGGTTCTGCAGGGGGTAAAATCAACCAGGGAAAACCTGATGGAGGCGAAGAGCGGGGAGAATTACGAGTTTGTGGAGATGTACCCCAGCTTTATCAAGCAGGCTGAGGCAGAGGGCGCCGACAAAGCCAGGGACAGCTTTGGCCTGGCTAATAAGGTGGAGCAGATTCACCACCGCCTGTTTGAAACCAGCCTGGGTAAGCTGGAGAAGGGCGAGGCTACTAGCGAGAAGCCGATTTATGTTTGCCAGGTCTGCGGCAATACCGTGGAAGGAGAGGCACCGGAAAAGTGTCCCATCTGCGGGGCGCCCAGAGAAAAGTTCAAGCTCATAGAGTAATTTTACCCCTTGGAACGGCTTACTTAACATAAAGCTTATCTGGTTAAAAAGAATGGCGAAGAAAAGGGTAACCAAGGGGAACACCCCCGATGACACAGAGCAATAAACCAGCTATAATAAGGCATTGACGAAGGGTGACTCAGTTGGGAAGTAGGAAGAAAGCCAAAGTTTGAGCGTGGTAAGGAGCGAGGTTAACATAATAGGGGATGCAGTTGACATAAAGTCTCTGCTTCCCCGTCTTTTAAGGCACGGCACGTACCTTTATTGGAAACCCTTATGAATTATCAGGCAGCACTGGACTATATTTTAAGCTTTGCTGATTATGAGCGAGCCCCGCGCTCAGCAGTCGTCTTTGATTTGAGACGCATGGAGATGCTGCTGGAAAAACTGGGCAACCCTGAGGTAGGAGCGATACCGATTCACGTTGCCGGCACAAAGGGCAAGGGAAGCACTGCGGCCATGATTGCCTCAATCCTGACCAGGGCTGGCTACAAAACCGGGCTTTATACCTCCCCCCACCTTCACGATTTCACCGAGAGGATACAGGTGGACAGGGTGCCAATTACTAAGGATGAATTTGCCCGCTTGGTGGAGGTTATGGAGCCTCAGGTTGAAGCGGTAAATAAGTTCGGCGTCTTTGGCCAGCTTACTACCTTTGAACTGCTGACAGTCTTAGCCTTTGCCTACTTTAAGGAGAGGGGAGTGGCTTTCCAGGTGCTGGAGGTAGGGATGGGGGGACGTCTTGATGCCACCAATGTAGTCGAGCCCGGGGTTTGCGTCATCACCTCCATAAGCCTTGACCATACCGATGTCCTGGGCAATACCCTTGCCCGGATAGCAGGGGAGAAGACGGGTATTATCAAGCCGGGAAGTATTGTGGTATCTTCCCCTCAACCCCCCGAGGCAATGGCGGTGATAGAAGGGGCATGCCGGGAGCAGGCGGCAAAACTGGTCAAGGTGGGAAGTGATGTCACCTGGGAGCGCAAAGCCTTTAGCAATGAGGGGCAGTCGTTCCAGCTAAAAGGGCTAACAGGCGAATATAGCCTTAGCCTTGCTTTACTTGGTGAATATCAGCTGGAGAATGCGTCTGCAGCGGTGGCGGCAGTGGAGACTCTGGCTGAGTTGGGAATGGGGGTGGGCGCCGAAAGCATTGCTTCGGGACTAACGCAGGTGCGCTGGCTGGGGCGGCTTCAGGTTCTAAGGCAGAAACCATGGTTTATTGTCGATTGTGCCCATAATGCTTATTCAGCAAAGAGGCTAGCTGAGGCTCTTAAGCAACATTTTGATTTTGAAGAGGCGGTTCTTATTCTTGGGGTTTCCTCAGACAAGGATGTTGCTGGCATGGTTAGTGAGCTTATGCCTCTTGCTGGCACGGTTATTGTTACCTCCACCCAGCACCCCCGCGCTCTGGAGCCAGCCACGCTTGCCGCTGAATTCTCCAGGCAGGGGATAAACCCTGAGGTGGCGGGGAATGTTAGCTCAGCCGTGGATTTGGCACTAGCCAGGGCAAAGGCTGAGGACCTCATTTGTGCTACTGGCTCGCTCTTTGTTGTTGCCGAGGTAATGGAATACCTGCCTAAGCTTGCCTGAGAAGCCTTATCTCTTGGCTTTAACCATGCTCCGGGACAGCAATTTATCAAAGGCGTCAAACCATTTTAGCTTGACTTCATCAGACCAACTTGGGTCAAAAGTAGGAAATTTCGCCGTCAGCTCATCTACGACTTCATGTGGAATTACTAAATTCCGACTTGACCTGGCACTTTTTCTTTTTGCTTTAGTTCCGGAACTAGCGGTCAGCTTTCTTACCCGCTTGGTTATGAATGATGATAATGGTATTCCAGCATCGGTGGCTAGGGTGACGAAGAACTTGATGCATTTGCGGTTGACGTCATCGGCTAACTCAAAATTACGGTGAAATACCTCTTCTAGCTGGGCATAGGTAGCGATGTGGAAGTCAAACGACCCCCCCAAGACGAAGTTATACGAGTCAGTGGCTATCTGACGGAGAAGCTCTGCCCTCTTCTCACCCCTGGCGGGAACAAGCTGCCTTAACTGGCTGGTTGGTACGCCGTTGGCATCAATAAGGCTGAGAAAGCGCAGGGCGCCCATAAGCTGGGTGCCAGTGCTGCCGGCCAACCTGTCACTCCAGTAGCTGCGGTCAATGCGGGCAGGCATCTCCCCCTCCAAACGCTCAATAAAGTTCAGGAAAGTGCGGTAGGAAACGTAAGGCGGTAGGCGCTTTCGCCCTCTCTCATCAACCATATTAGCTATCCTGTTCCTTGATTATACCTTAATTATAATGAAATGGAATTGGAATTTCAAGAAATGCCTGTTTTTTGGCATTTTTTTGATTTAATTCCAGCACCGAAAAGTGGTATGGAACTTGCGGTAAGTTGAAGTGGAACTAATTGGAATTTTAAAGGATGCGCGAAGACAAAAGTTGACGGTTACCTTTGGCGACAAGTACGATATACGGCATACTTTACAAAAAGGAGGTATTCCATGGGCACATCAATAGAGTTCCAGAAGCTGTTGACGGAAATAATATACGTCAATTTGCCTGGACCGGAAGAGCCGACTCCCGGAATGAGCGGCGGAGAGTTACTCCATGGTTTTCTGGCGGACCTTCGTCGCCCGACCAACCCCGAGATAAGAAGTTGCGTTACTGCCCTGTGCAACAAGTGGAACATCCGCTTCCGAGACCATAAGGGACAGTGAGTCGGCCTAAACTAGAAAGGAGGAAATAATGAAAAGAAGTAGAATTTCAGCAATAGATGTAGGTTCAACTAAAGTATGCACTGTCATGGCTGATGTTGATGGCGATGAGCTACCCCGCATCCTTGGCGTGGGCGTAGCCCCGACCCAAGGGCTGCAAAATGGCTTGGTGGTTAATTTCGATGAAGCCAAGCAATCAATCCAGGACTCGGTAAGAGAAGCCGAGAAGAGCGCCGGTAGCAAGCTGGAATCAGCCTTTATCGGCGTTACCGGCAGGCATATCACCTCGGTAAATAATCGAGGGGTGGTTAGCATTAGCCGTAATGACAAGATAGTGCATCCTAAGGACCTGAAACGCGTCCACGAGGTGGTTCGCAATATTAAGGTCCCCAGTGACCGCGAGTTGCTTCATATTATTCCTCGCGGTTACACCGTTGACGGCCAAGAGGGGGTAAAGAACCCGGTTGGCATGCACGGCTTCCGACTTGATGTGGAGGCACATATCATTACTGCGGCAGCAGCCTCAATCCAGACCCTGACCAGATGTATTCGTGGCATTGGTGTTGAGATTGATGATGTTATCCTGGAACCGCTGGCCAGTGCTGAAGCCATCCTCTTGGATGAGGAAAGGCAAAATGGTGTCCTCGTTGCTGATATTGGCGGTGGCACCACCGACCTTGCCATGTTTAAGGACAACAGCGTCTGCTTTACCTCTGTTCTCCCTGTAGCCGGTTACCAGATCACTCGTGATATTTCTATCGGTCTGGGGCTTCCCTTTGAGCTTGCCGAGGAGATGAAGAAGAGGTACGGCAATGTGACACCGGTCGTGGAGAAGGGTAGGAGAGTGCCTGAGAAAAACATCACCGAAAACGGGCATAATATTTCCTACGCTGACCTTTCTGAAATTATCCGTGTCCGCGTTGAGGAACTTCTGCGGCTTATAATACTGCAGTTGCAGCAAAGCGACTATCTCAAGACCCTCCCCTCAGGGATGGTACTTACTGGAGGCTCAGCTAACCTTCTTGGGATTGCCGAGCTGGGAAGCAGGATAACCCGACTCCCGGTAAGGGTTGGGGTGCCGAACAACCTGTATGGTGTCTCGGATGCGCTGCATGACCCGGCCTATGCCACCAGCGTTGGTCTTATCCTGTGGAGGGGGAGAAACGGGAACGCAAGAAATTGGCGACCTAAGGGTGCTGGCCGCGTTCTCTCCGGAATCTTCCGGCTCTTCGATTAAAAACCAGTAAAAGGAGGAATGGAAAATGTCGAGAACAAGTTATGTCCCCAGTGGGGCGAATATTAAGGTTATAGGGTTGGGTGGAGCTGGTTGCAATGCCATCACCCGAATGGTGAGGGAGCAGATCCGTGGCGTTGAGTTTATCGCCATGAATACCGATGCCCAGCATCTGGCAGTTACTGAGGCAGCGGTACGCATCCAGCTAGGTGAGGAGTCTACCCGTGGTCTAGGCGCCGGTGGTGACCATTTGATAGGCAGAAAGGCTGCTGAGGAGAGCATTGAGCAGATTAAGCAGGCTGTTACCGGAGCCGATATGACGTTTATTACCGCCGGCATGGGAGGCGGTACCGGCACCGGCTCAGCGCCAGTAGTAGCTCAAGTTATCAAGCAAACAGACGCCCTCAATATTGCCGTGGTCACCTGCCCCTTTGATTTTGAGGGAACTCACCGCAACGATGTTGCCGAGAAAGGGGTTATGGAGCTGATGGACAAGGTGGACACCCTGGTTATCATCCCTAACGACCGCTTGTTTGACCTCTGCGACCAGAGGTTGGGCGTTGATGGCGCTTTCAGGATGGCTGATGACATCCTCTGCCATGCGGTTCAGGCAATCGCCGAGGTGGTCACTGTCCCCGGGCTCATTAACCTTGACTTTGCTGATATCCGAACGGTGATGAAAGACGCTGGTCCGGCGTGGATGTCTATCGGTCGTGGTTCAGGGACGAACCGGGCGATAGATGCCGCCAAGGATGCCCTGTCTAGCCCGCTCCTGGATGTATCTATGGAGGGAGCGAAGGGGGTGTTATTTAATGTCGCCGGTGGAGACAGCCTTTCCCTGTATGAGGTTAATGATGCTGCTGAGGTTATCCGGCAGGCGGTTGACCCGGATGCCATTGTCATCTTTGGGGTTGTCCTTGACCAGAACATGGGCAATGACATCAGGCTGACCCTCGTCGCTACCGGCTTTGCTTCCAAGGATTCTCTTTCCGGCATATCTTGGGAGAACCGGATGATGAGGACTCTTAAGGGAGTGAAAAG
>CAZUHO010000003.1:0-8800 GCA_964620725.1 uncultured Dehalococcoidales bacterium | reverse complement strand
GTATCTGAGCGCTTCGCTGATTCATAATCAATTACGGGACTGGCGGTGAAAAAGGCGGTGAGAAGTGAGGCTATACGGGAAATATACAAACTGACTCCAGATTCAGCGGCGGCTCTGGCTATGCCTTCCTCTAAAGTCGCCGCTCTGGTTTCTAACAGGTCATAAGTTCCGGGCTGGTTCAAGATTCTAAGCGTCTCTATTCCCGCCGTCATCACTAGCGGGTTCCCGGATAATGTTCCCGCCTGATAGACCGCTCCAAGTGGAGCCATCATCTGCATTATTTCTCGTCTTCCCCCATAGGCGCCCACCGGCAGCCCGCCACCGATTATTTTGCCCAGGCAGGTCAGGTCAGGGGTGATTTTATAGAGCGCTTGCGCTCCGCCGTAGGCGACACGAAAGCCGGTAATGACCTCATCAAAGATGAGGAGGGTGCCAGATTCGCTGGTTAGTTTGCGCAGGCTAGCTAGAAAACCGGATTGAGGCGCTACCACCCCCATGTTAGCCGCTACCGGCTCCACGATTACGGCGGCGATCTCCTTAGGATAGCGCTGGAGGAGTTTCTCCACGGCTTCGGCGCTATTGTAGGGTACGACCAGAGTATTCTGGGCATAGCTCTTAGGTACACCAGGGGAATCTGGTATACCTAAGGTTGCCAGACCCGAGCCGCCCTCAACCAGTAAACCATCGCCGTGACCGTGATAACCGCCGGCGAACTTTATAATTTTATCCCTCTCAGTAAAGGCTCTCGCCAGACGTAGTGCTGTCATGGTGGCTTCTGTGCCTGAGTTGACGAAGCGGAGCATCTCAATAGAGGGCATAGCCTCAGAAATCATCCTGGCTAGTGTAGTCTCCAGCTCGGTGGGAGCGCCAAAGCTGGTGCCATGCTCCGCCGCCTTTTTTATGGCTTCAACCACCCGGGGATGGGCATGCCCCAGAATCAGAGGTCCCCAGGAGCCGACATAGTCAATAAACTCGTTGCCGTCGGCATCATAAATTTTTGAGCCTTTGGCTTTCACAATAAAGGGTGGGGTGCCACCAACCGCCTTAAAGGCGCGCACCGGGCTGTCAACCCCCCCGGGTAGATAATTTTGGGCTTCCTCGAAAAGCCTTCTGGAGTTTTTAAGGTCTTTCATAAGTGCTCCCTACGCCGATTGAAGCCAGCGGGCAACGTCCTTGGCGTGGTAGCTAATGATGATATCGGCGCCAGCCCGCTTGATGGCGGTGAGAATCTCCATTACCGCCCTTCTCTCCTCCAGCCAGCCCTGCTTGACGGCTGCCTTGACCATGGCATACTCGCCGCTCACATTATAAGCCGCCAGAGGATAGTTGAAGGCGTTACGCGCCTGCCGTATAACATCAAGGTAAGCCAGGGCCGGCTTAACCATGACGATATCGGCACCCTCGTTGATGTCCTGCTCTATTTCCCTCAGTGCCTCCCGGATATTGGGCGGGTCCATCTGGTAGGAACGGCGGTCACCGAACTGGGGCGCTGACTCGGCTGCCTCACGGAAAGGGCCATAAAATGCCGAGGCGTACTTGGCAGCATAGGAGAGAATGGGAATCTGCTGAAATCCATCTTTGTCCAGGCTCTCTCGTATCGCCTTCACCCTGCCGTCCATCATATCCGATGGGGCGACGATATCGGCGCCGGCTTCGGCATGAGAAAGGGCTGTCTTGGCCAGCAGAGGCAAGGTCTGGTCGTTATCAATCTGGTCACCAACCACCACCCCGCAGTGCCCGTGACTGGTGTATTCACAGAGGCAGACGTCGGTTATTACCAGAAGCTGAGGCGCCGACTTCTTTATTCTTCGTACTGCCTGCTGGACAACCCCCTCAGGGGCATAAGCCGATGAGCCAAGCTCGTCTTTTTGCTTAGGTATGCCGAAGAGAAGCACGGCGGGGATTTTAAGCCCGGCTACTTCTTCTATTTCGGCGTCCAGCTGGTCGGGGGAGAAGCGAAAGATGCTGGGCATGGAGGATATCTCTTGTTTAATGCCCTTGCCCTCAACGACAAAGATGGGGTAAACCAAATCGCCAGCGTCAACCCGGTTTTCACGGACCAAGGCTCTTAGTCTCTCGGTTCTACGCAGGCGCCGCAACCGTAATTGGGGAAAGGCTGCCATCTAAGCCTCCTTCTTAAAGTAGTCTTCCATAGCCGCCACCAGGGCGGGTATGGTGTGTTCACTAGCGACAATATCCACTTTTAGTCCGGCTTTAGCGGCGGTCTCAGCGGTTTTAGGACCAATGCAAGCGACTTTAGCCTTATTTATCGCCGGCAGTTCCTTAAATGCCGCTACCAGCTTGGATACCGCTGATGAGCTGGTGAAGGTGATAACGTCAATCTGCCCTGAGAGGAGCAGCTCTCTGGCTTGAGCCATGGCTTCGGGCTGGGGGACTGTCCTGTAGGCGGATATCTCATGCACCTCGGCGCCAAGTTCCATTATACCCCGGGCTAATTCTTCATCGGCGATGTCAGCCCTAGGGAGTAAAAAGCGCTTGCCGCCAACCGATTGGCTTTTGAGTCCGGCAACAAGGCCCTCACTGGAGTAGACCTCAGGGACATAATCAGGGATTATCCCTTTATGCTCCAAGGCTTTAGCCGTAGCCGGCCCGATAGCTCCGATTTTAAGTCCGCCCAGGGTACGATTGTCCCGCCCCAAAGCTCTTAGTCGCTCAAAGAAGGCGGCAACGCCATTGCTGCTGGTGAAGATTAGCCAGTGGTAAGTGGTAAGTTTAGCGATGGCATTATCCAGCTCTCGGCTGCCTGTTTTCTCAATACCAATCGCGGGCAGCTCAACCGGGCGGGCACCGCGCTCAATGAGAAGCTTGCTCAAAGCGCCTGCCTGATGGCGGGCTCTGGTGACCAGGACACGCCTGCCGAAGAGGGGGCGATTATCAAACCAGCGCAGCCTCTCCCTCAGCCTGACCACCTCACCAACGACGATTACTGCGGGAGGGGTGAGGCGATGCTCTTTGACCTTAGCCACGATATCTTTAAGGCGCCCGACCACTGTTTCTTGCTCGGGGGTGGTGCCTTCCTTGATTACCGCCACCGGCGTATCCGCAGAGCGCCCATGCTCCATCAGCTTGGCTACTATCTGGGGCAAGTTCTTCATGCCCATGAGAAATACCAGGGTATCCACGGCGGTAGCCAGCTTTTCCCAGTTGATGCTTGAGCTATCCTTGCCTGGAGCTTCATGGCCGGTGATTACAGCCAAGGATGAAGACAATCGACGATGGGTAAGGGGAATGCCAGCATAGGCAGGGACGGCCACCGCTGAAGTAATCCCCGGTACTACCTCAAAGGGGATTTTGTTTTCGGCCAGTGCTTCTGCTTCCTCCCCACCACGTCCCAGAACATACGGGTCACCACCCTTAAGCCGCACCACTGTCTTACCCTCTCTGGCTTTTTCTACCAGTAGTCGGTTTATTTCAGTCTGCGACCTGGTGTGTTCCCCCGCCGCCTTGCCCACGTATATCCTCTCCGCTTCTGGCGGTGCCAAGTCCAACGATTTTTCGTCAAGGAGGCGGTCGTAGATGACGACGTCAGCCTCTGCCAGACAGTCCAGCCCCTTTTGCGTAATCAGACCCAGGTCACCGGGGCCAGCCCCGACCAGATAGACCTTACCTGTTTTCACTACTTCTTGCCTCAGCGATAATCTCAGCCGCCCCCATCCCTTTCATCTTCTCTGCCAGTTTCATTCCTATCTCCTCGGCGGATGCGGCGCTGCCCTCCTCCGAGGCATGCAGCCCCTTTCCGCCACTTATACTGGCTACCATACCCTCAAGACTAAGTTTATTGCCATTGGCCGTGGCCAAAGCCGCCACCGGCGCCCGGCAGCCACCACCCATGGCGCGAAGAAAGGCGCGCTCGGCAGTTATACCCTGCCAGGCAGTAAGGTTATTCAGCGGCGAAACAAGCCCTGCTGCCTCTTCATTATCAAGCCGTGCTTCCACCGCCAGTGCTCCCTGCCCAACTGCCGGTAAAAAATCACCGAGTGGCAGGTATTCAGTGATCTTATCCTGCCATCCCAGGCGGAGTAGGGCTGCTGCCGCCACTATCACTCCGTCAAATTCGCCGGAGAAAACCTTGCCCAGACGAGTATCAATATTGCCCCTTATCGGGCGCGCCTGCAAGTCAGGGCGATAGCTCATTAGCTGGACGGTGCGCCTCAGGCTACTGGTGCCTATCCTGGAGCCAGAGGCAAGCTCATCAAGTTTTGAGTTAGCTACCAGAGCGTCTCTGGGGTCAAGCCTCTCCGTTACCGCTAGAAGGCACAGCCCGGGCGGCAATTCAGTAGGCACGTCTTTCAGGCTGTGCACGGCGATATCAATCCTGCCCTCAAGCAGGGCTTCTTCCAGTTCCTTGACGAACATGGCAGTATCCATCTCGCCAAGCCGACTACGCTGGTCTCGGTCACCAGCGGTTGTTATCTTGCTGACACCGACCTCAATATCAGGGTTTACCTCTTTAATCTTGGCTGCCACTGACTCGGTCTGGAGCAGGGCGAGCTTGCTGCCTCGTGAGCCAACGATGAGCTTCCTTCTCACTCCTCATCCTCCTCGTCCAGACGGAAAATTTCACGCATCATCTCGGCGTAGTCTTTGCTCCCGTTTGCCTTTAGATAGTGGAGGGGGTCCTTCAGTATCTTGCTGACGATTGACTTGGTCATCATCTCCAGACTATACTGCTCCTCTTCGGTGAGGCGGGGCAGTTTTTTTACGGTGCGGCCAAAATGTGAGCGGCGTATTTCTTCAGCCTTGCTCGTCAGGGCACGAATAAGCGGCCTGACCTTAAATTCCTGCCACCACAGGGTAAACTTATCTAACTCATCGGCTACAATCTGGGCAGCCTTCTCCATTTCGTCCTCTCGTTGCTTGCGGTTTAGCTTAGAAAGTTCGGTGAGGTCATCTATATTGTAGAGAAAGACGTTCTTAATCTGACCTACCGCTGGCTCCACGTTTCGGGGGACGGCGATATCTATTATCACCAGGGGGAGGGCGGGGCGCTTTCCCATCGCCTGCTTCACCTGCCCAACACTCAGAATGCGGTGCGGCGCCCCGGCGCAGGTCACAACGATATTGGTGGTGAGCAATTCACCGCCTACGTTGTTCGGCGTGACTGGGGTACCACCCAGCTGGCTTGCCAGAGCCGAAGCCCTCTGTTGAGTGCGCCCAACAACCACCATCTGGGGTATCCCCCTGTCCTTGGCTACCTTTGCCGCCAGCCTTCCCGCTTCGCCAGCACCGATGACCAGCATTTTGCACCCCTTAAGGTCGCCAACAATCCCTGCCGCCAAATCTACCGCTACCGAGCTGACGGAAAGGGCATTTCTACTGATTCCCGTTTCCTCACGAACGCGCCTTCCCGTGCGGATGGCACTCTGAAAGATATGACGCAGTGGCAAGCTGACCATCCCCACCCCCTCCGCCGCCTCCAGGGCGTGCCCAACCTGACCCAGGACCTCAAATTCGCCGATTATCATTGATTCCAGACCGCTGGCGACACGAAAGAGGTGCTCCACCGCTGTCCTGTCCTCAAAGAGATAGACGTACCGATTCAGGGCGGCATCAGTAATGCCCAGCCGAGCCTTGAGGAAATCCAGGCTCGCCTTCTCGGCGTGGCGCTGGTCGCTATCAATGGTATAGACCTCAGTGCGGTTGCAGGTGGAGAGGATTATACCCCGTGACGTAAAAGAGCCGAGCATGGGCAGGGCGTCATAGAGCTTCTTGGTGCTGATGGCTACCTTCTCACGGATGGCAACCGGCGCCGTCTGGTGGTCTACGCCAACCAGGCTAATTCTCATCTCTTTGTCCCCGTAAGATTTTTAAGCAGGATTGCCTTGGCTTTTTCCACATCGCCTCTCTTTAAGAGGCGAGCCAATAAATCCAGGTCGAGGGCTTCCTGCCAGTCGTCACCGGTAATTTTAATTCCCTGCCGTTTTGCTTCAGCGCGCACCTCGCCAATCAGGCTAACCAGAGAAGCGTACTCATCGCCAAGCTCCTTCTCCAGCTTGGTTCGGATTTTTCGTGCCAGAGCTGGACTTCTGCCGGCAGTAGAGACGGCGATAGTTATATCTCCCCGACGTGCGTAGGAGGGTACAATGAAATCAGAATTCTCCAGGTCGTCCACAGCGTTGACCAAAACCGCTTTGCCTTTAGCCTCTTTTACCACCTGCTGGTTAATATCTTTATCATCGGTGGCGGCGATGGCAAGAAGTGCCCTCTTTAGGTCGCCTGCCTGATATTGCCTTCGGAGCAATTTTATCTCGCTGGTCTCCGCTAGCTTGTTTAGCTCCGGGCAGAGGGTGGGGCTGATTACTTCAACACTAGCCCCGTGCTCAATAAGTGCCCTCACCTTGCGCAGGGCAACCCGTCCCCCACCGACCACCACACACCTCTTGCCACTAATATTGAGAAACATGGGGTAAAACTCTTGGCTCGACTTTTTCATGCTAGGTGTTTGCCCCTTTCCCTTTTAAGTCGTATTTCTTCTGGTAGCCGCGAGGGGTCACCATCCAGTTATCAAGGGTAAAGGTGGTTGAATTACCGACAATGATGGTGGTATTCATGCCAATTTCGTAGTCCAGCATGTGTTCTAAATCGGTGACGGCTACCTCTTGCTTCTGGCGATAAGCATCGGTGGCAATGCCTACCGGGGTCGATGGCGGGCGATACTTTAGGATGATTTCTCTGGCTTTAACCAGCTGGCGCTGGCGCTTCTGGCTCTTAGGATTGTAGAGGACGATAACAAAATTGCCCTTAGCCGCCAGTTCCAGTCTCCGGGTAATTTCCTCCCAGGGCACAAGGTAGTCGCTGAGGCTTATGCTGACAAAGTCGCCGCTTATGGGCGCGCCAAGCAGGGTGGCGCTGGCTACCAGCAAGGGCACCCCGGGTATCACCTCTATATCTATATCCCCTGACTGCTCGCCAAGGACTTCACCCACCAGCCCGGCCATGCCGTAAATGCCGGTATCACCGCTGGAGACGAGGGATACTATTCTGCCCTTCTTAGCCAGGCTAATCGCCGTCTTAACCCTCTCTACCTCCGCCCCCATGCCGGTAGCGATAACCTCCTTCTGGCTGAGATAGGGCTCAATCAGCTTGATATAGGACTGGTAGCCAACGACCACCTCACTCTGATTAATAGCCTCTCTGGCTTTAAAGGTCATATGCTCCGTGTCGCCGGGACCGATGCCTACCAGAAAAAGCTTCCCTCTAACGGCAGAGCGGGCAACGGCGATGGTTACCGCCCGCTTATGGCTAATTTTGGGCACAATAAGAGAGTCGCTGCCGCTGCTTAACAGCGCTGCTGACTCACATACCGCCGGCGTCCCCACATGTTTCAGCACTGCCGCCGAGGGGCGGGAGGGGGATTTTACCTTAGACAGGGGCTCTTTATCAAAGTACTCTATGGGCAGGCGGTATTTTCGGGCAAAGCCAAGAAGCCCGGGCTCGTTCTTCTTTATATCTATGGTGGCTATATTGCGGATGCTTTCCAGGGAAAGTCCATATTCTGAGAAAACCTGTATTACCGCCTCTTCTATCTCCGAAGCCCTTGTCCCCCGGTTACAGCCGATGCCAAGCACCAGCCTTTGGGGAGAAATTGTCTGGCTTGCTTCCGAAGCGGTAGTTACCACCGCATTAGCACCGATAAGAGAGGCTACTCTTCTAGCCAGCTCATTGGCACCCCCCTCGTGCCCTGAGAGCAGGCTCACGCTGAATGAGCCGGCATCGTCAACCACCACCACGCCGGGGTCTTCATGCTTGTCCCTGAGCTCTGAGGCGACCAGGCGAACAGCAATGCCCACCGCCATGATAAGCACCAGATGGCGGTAGCGGCTGAAAACCTCCCTTACCACTTCTTTTGCCGGAGAGGTAAATGTATGCTCGCCCGGCTCAGGGGCAAATTTTTGTGGCAGGTAAAGGTGGCTGGTGGGAAGCGCCTGCTTTAAGCGCTGACCGAGCACCACCCCCCTTTCCGTTATGGCGACAATGGCTATGCCCTTACTCACTTTTTCGAACCTCGGCTATATAGCTTTGAGCGTTGACTCTTTTTCTTTGAGTCCAGGAAGGCGCCCACCAGTATCAATGCCTGCTTCGTTATACCCGATGCTTTAACCCTTTCCGTCAGATTTTCTAGCGTAGTCCGCAGCACAAGCTCGCCTTTCCACGTCGCTTTATAGACCACCGCCGCCGGGGTGTCGGGGGGATAGCCGCCGGCAAGCAGCTCAGCAACAACCCTTTCTATCAGCGAGGCACTCAGGAAAATCGCCATGCTGGCTTGGTGCCGAGCCAGGCTTTTCAGGTTCTCGGAAGCAGGTACCGGCGTCTTGCCCTCCATGCGGGTGATGATAACCGTCTGGGAAAGCTCAGGTATAGTAAGCTCAGTTTTTAAGACAGCGGCGGCGGCAAAGAGGGAGCTTACCCCCGGTATAATCTCGTAGGCTATCCCCTTCTCGTCCAGAACCGCCATCTGTTCCTGAATAGCCCCATATATAGCGGGGTCGCCGCTCTGCAGGCGGGCGACCACCTTCCCCTCCCCCACCACCTTTACTATAATCTCAGTCGTCTCCTCTAAAGTGAGGGAGGCGCTGGGGTAAATCTCAGCTCCTTTTTTGGCGGAGGCACAGACCTCGGGGTTTATCAGCGAATCGGCGTAAATAATAACGTCCGCCCGCTTGATGATATCCCTTGCCCTAACAGTCAGAAGCTCGGGGTCACCGGGTCCGGCACCGATAAAATATACCTGAACCGCCATTTTATTTCCGCAATATCAGGAGAGAGAAATAATCGACCT
>CAZUHO010000002.1:21485-28746 GCA_964620725.1 uncultured Dehalococcoidales bacterium | reverse complement strand
ACACCGAAGCTAAGTGACGAGGTTCGCCACGGCTTCGTTGAGGTTAATCCCGAGGATGCCACTAAGGCAGGGGTCAAAGATAAGGATATGGTCACTTTGAGGACAAGGCGGGGGAGCATAGAAGCTGAAGCCAGGGTGACCGATGAGGTGCCACCGGGGCTATTGTTTGTGCCCTTCCACTTTCCTAATTCCTGTGCCAATGTGCTGACAATCTCAGTCTTAGACCCCAGTGCTAAGTGTGCTGAAACCAAGGTATGTGCCGTTAGAATGGAGGTGAAGGCATGAAAGGAGATATGTATATCGCCCGCTCCTCGGAGGAGGAAATAGCGAAAGAGGCTGAGTGTGGTGGCGCCGTTACTTCTCTGCTTAAATTTGCCCTGGAGAGCAAAAGGGTAGATGCGGTGGTGGGGGTAAAGGCAAGGGACGGCAATAGATATGATGGCGTACCCGTTCTCATTACTGACCCAAAGGAGATAGCGGAGACTGGCGGTTCGCTGCACTGCGCCTCGCCCAACATTGCCCGCTTCCTGAAAGAATACCTGGATGGCGCATCCAGCATGAAGATAGCCGTCGTCGCCAAGCCCTGTGATGCTAAGGCAATCATCGAGCTTGCCAAGAGAAACCAGATTAACCTGGATAACCTGATTATCATCGGGCTTAACTGCACCGGTACCCTGCCCCCGGCAAAAGCCAAGACGATGTTGAAGGAGGAATTTAAAGTAGAACCTTTCGATGTTGTCAGTGAAGATATTGAAGACAATGAGTTGATAATCAGGCTGAAGGATGGGAGCGAGAAGAAGAAAGGCCTGGCTGAACTGGAGGAGAAGGGATACGGGAGGCGTGAGAACTGCCGCCGCTGCGAGACCAACATTCCGGTTATGGCTGATGTTGCCTGCGGCAAGTGGGGGACTACGGACAAAGATTCAACCTTTATTGAGGTCTGCTCCGAGAAGGGTTCGCAATTCATTGAAGCTGCAATCGAGGCTGGTTATATCAATACGGAACAACCAAGTGATGCTGCCATAGAAACCAGAAAGAAAAAGGACGAGGCGGCAATAGAGCTGGCGAAGCAGTGGCAGGAGAAGGACTTTGCCACCCTGGAGGAGATGAGCAATGATGAAAGGTTCAACTACTGGTTTGAGCAATTCAGCCACTGCATCAAGTGCTACGGGTGCCGGGATGCCTGTCCCATCTGCTACTGCACTGACTGCATTCTGGAGGCAGACCGGGGCTTTGTGCCACCGGGGGAGATCCCGCCCCACATGATGTTCCCCTTGGTGAGGATAACCCATGTTATGGATTCCTGCGTTAATTGTGGGCAGTGCCAGGATGCCTGCGCCATGGAGCTGCCCCTCTCTCGCTTGATATTTCTCCTCAGTAAGAAAATCGGTGCCATTTTCAAATACGAGCCAGGGATGGACGCGACTGAGCTTCCGCCACTGCGAACGGTTACTGACCAGGAGTTAACTGTCGACGGTGTTGAAGTTACCTTCTAGTTCTATACGATGAGAGTCACTATTGTCTATGACAACGAGGTGAGTCAACGAGGGCTAAAATCCGACTGGGGTTTTTCATGCCTCATAGAGACTAAAAGTGGAGCGCTGATTTTATTTGACACTGGTGCTGATGGCGCTACCCTGCTCTATAACATGAAGCAGCTCGGAATTGACCCAGGGCGCATAGGACTAATCGTTATCTCCCACGCCCATGGCGACCATACCGGGGGTCTCTGGGATATCCTGGAACTAAATAAAGAGGCTGAGATTTACGTTCCAGCTTCGTTGGGGACAGGAATCCAGGGGAGAAAGGTAATCCCGGTTATACAACCTACCCAGATTGCAGAAGATGTTTTCTCCACCGGCGAACTCAAAGGTATAGAGCAGTCCCTGGCGCTCAGCACGGACAAGGGCGTGGTAGTGGTGACAGGCTGCTCCCATCCCGGGGTTGGTACCATCATCGATACCGCCTCCCAGTTCGGCAAGCTCTACGGAATCATTGGTGGTTTCCACGGCTTCAGCGATTTCGACAGGCTGCGGGGCTTATCCCTGATATGTCCCTGCCACTGCACGCAATATAAGTCGGAACTTAGGGAGCTGTTCCCTGAGCAATATATAGCCTGTGGAGCCGGACTGGAACTGGAACTCTAATCCTCCACCCCTTGACATCTCAGGCTGTAGTGGGCTATAATAATTATGGTCATATGGGCAAAATATAAAGCTATATGAGCCTAAAATAGCTTACTATGGAGAGCCGAAGATAACATGGGCAGACCGCCAAAATGTCGCCGCGTTGCCTTCCTGCCGGAGGCGACCTACTTCAAGCCAGCCGGTATACCATTACGAGTTCTTAATGAGGTTCGCCTGTCCGTAGAGGAGGCAGAGGCAATCCGCCTTAAGGACCTTGAGGGGTTGGAGCAGGAGGAATGTGCCCGAAGGATGAGCGTCTCGCGGACTACCTTCGCCCGTGTGCTGAACTCAGCCCGACAGAAAATGGCTGATGTTTTACTCAATGGTAAGGCGTTAAGGATTGAAGGCGGCAACTTTGAGGTAGCGCCAAGCATTATGCCACTCCAAGGATTTGGCCAGGGCAGAGGTTGGGGTGGGCGTGGCAGAGGAAGGCGGGGGGTGTCTGAATAATGATTATTGATAGTCTGCTGTCCACATTGAGCTATAAGACAGCGGTAAGGGATATACGCCAGGGGCCCTTTCAAACGGCGGTGCTGACGCACAACTGTGGTCTGGCATCAACCCTCCACGACCACAGTCATCGCCATGAGAAGTCTCCGGTGGAGGAAGCGGGTTCCCTGATGAAGAAGAATACGGGAGAGCTTGTGCAGATGGCCTACTCGTCAAGTCCTCTTGAGGCAGCCATCGGTATGGCAACCATCAATTCGCTTATCGAGGTTGATGAGCAGCGTTGCACCCAGCTTAACGCTGGCGACCTTCTGGCGGAGAAGGGCAAGGGCAAAAGGGTAGCCATCGTCGGTCATTTCCCCTTTGTTCCCCAGCTTCGTGAGGTGGTAAAAGAGCTATGGGTAATCGAGAGAAATCCGTGGGAAGGCGATTTCACCGAGGTAGCATCAGAAGAGCTTATTCCCCGGGCTGACGTTGTCGGCATCACCGGCACTGCTTTCACCAACCACACTATTGAGCGCCTGCTTGGTATATGTAACCCCAAAGCCTACGTGGTCATACTGGGGGATACGGCTCCCTTATCACCTGTGTTATTCGATTATGGTATCGACGCCATTTCAGGTACTAAGGTGGTTGAGCCGGAGACAGTGCTCCGTTGCGTCAGCCAGGGCGCAACCTTCAGGCAGATTAAAGGAATCCGACTCCTGACAATGGAGAAGTAGAGAATGGTTCATATTGATAGTACTAAGTGTACCGGCTGCGGAAATTGTGTTGACGTATGCCCGCAGCAGGCTATCACCATTGATGATGATGTAGCCGTGGTGAATCAGGGACTTTGCGTCCAGTGTGGCGCTTGCTTGGAAATATGCCCCGTCGGTGCTATCCGCCAGGTAGCACCAGTGTATGCAGAATCGGGAAGAGGAGGTGAGAGAATGACATACGGAAGAGGTTGGTTCGGCCAAGGTAGAGGAGGAGGATACGGAAGAGGATTCGGTAGAGGAGGAGGGTGGGGCTTTGGCTTCCGGGGAGCTTCTCCTCCCTGGCCCTACGTAGGCCTGGGTAGGGGAGGCTTGCCCAGATGCGGTTACTTCTTTAGTGGTGTAGGTGCGTCGGCACCGTTGCCATATCAGCCGCCATCCTTCCACACGGGAATGCCAGTTGCTCCTGGGTATGCGCCCTATACGCCTCAGATGACCGAAGAGGAGGAGCTCAACTACCTGAAGAACCAGGCGGAGGTAATAAAGAGTCAGCTAGGGGAGATTGAGTCCAGGATGCGCGACATGGAAGCTGAAGAGTAACACACAGATAGTGCACGAGTTAAAGGAGGTGTATTATGCCAGGATTTGATGGCACCGGCCCTCGTGGACTGGGGCCAATGACAGGTGGTGGCAGAGGTTTTTGTGCTGTTCCGCTACCACCGGCTTTGCCGGCATATATGGGAAGGGTAGCTTATCCCCCATATGGTGCGCCTTGGGGTGTGCCTTACTATGGAGCGGGGCTGGCTACTCCAGGCGCTGTGCCGTTTACTCCACAGGTAACCCGTGAGCAGGAGCTTGATTTTTTGAAGAACCAGGCTCAAACTATGAGAGGACATCTGGAGCAAATAGAGGCCAGAATACAGGAACTAGGAAGTAAGAAGGAATAGGGAGGAGGTAATATGAAAATAGCAATTTCAGCGACAGGGGCGTCGCTTGACGCTGAGGTAGACCCTCGTTTCGGGCGATGCCAGTATTTCATTATTGTTGACCTGGACACGATGAAGTTTGAAGCGATAGAAAACTCAAGCGCCATGGCTTCGGGCGGGGCAGGAATATCTGCTGGTCAGGTGATTGCCGATAAAGGCGTGGAGGCAGTGCTCACCGGCAACTGTGGCCCCAATGCCTACCAGGTACTATCCGCCGCTGGTATTAAGATCATAACCGGCGTTTCGGGTAAAGTGCAGGATGCCGCCCAGAGCTACAAATCGGGTCAACTCCAGGCTGGTTCCCAGCCTAATGTAGCTGACCATTTCGGTATGGGTGGTGGCATGGGAACGGGCATAGGAATGGGTCGTGGTATGGGTGGAGGCATGGGAAGAGGAGGCGGCATGGGCATGGGACGCGGCATGGGTAGAGGCATGGGTAGAGGCATGGGCATGGGTGGAGGCATGGGTGGCCAAATGATGCCGCCAACCGAGCCGCCACTCCAGCCCTTAAACCCGGAGCAGGAGATTGAAGCACTGAAATCTCAATCACAGATGCTGGCGCAACAACTAAATGAGATTCAGCGCCGCATTGAGGAACTGGAAAAGAAAGAGCAGTAATGAAAGTAGCCATAGTTCCACATTTTGAGCAATTGAGAATCCTGGTTAATTATGACGGGCAGCTGACTCAGGGGGGCCGCTCCTCATTCCTGCCTGCGCTGTATGCACCATGGCCAGATGCCCGGGAGAAAGGGTTTGCCGAGATAAATGTAGAAGGGGATACGCTGAAAGCACTACTTGTTGAAGTAGGGGCTATCTACAAGCAAGCCAATGTTGATTTTGAACCGATTTGCCCCGTAACCCATGACCTGAAAACAGACTACGATGTTTTTGTTAACGGCAAGAATTGTGTACTTTTAAATGAGGGCCTTGGTACAAAGCTAAGGGACGGTGACGAGGTAAAGATACTGGCAGATACGTTAGGCCACTGTTAATATTCAGCGTCTAGCGAAGGAAAATACTGAGGAGGAGTAAGTCATGCCTAGAGGAGATGGAACCGGACCACCACGCGGAGGCACACAAAGGGGTGGCAGGATGGGGGGAACCCGTCCCGGGGCTGGACCAGTCGGCAATTGTGTCTGCCCTAATTGTGGGGCAAAGGCTCCCCATCAAAGGGGTACCCCTTGCTACAACCTGAACTGTCCCCAGTGCGGCACCAAGATGGTGAGAGAATAAGGACGAAATGATAATATCCATTGCCAGTGGCAAGGGAGGGACTGGCAAGACACTGGTGGCTACCAGCCTTGCCCTTTCCCTGAAAGATAAACACAAGGTGCAGCTGCTTGACTGCGACGTGGAAGAGCCCAATGACCATATCTTCCTGAAGCCGGTCATTACCCGCAGCGAGGCGGTCTGCATCCAGACTCCAAAGGTGGACGAGGAAAAGTGCACCTACTGCGGCAAGTGCGCTGAGGTCTGCGCCTATAATGCCATTGCCGTTTTTCCGGGGCATGTCCTCGTCTTCCCCGAGCTTTGTCATGGCTGTGGTGCCTGTAGCTACCTCTGCCCGGAAAAGGCTGTCTCTGAGGAAGGAAGGGAAATCGGCGTCGTTGAGCAAGGGCACGCGGAGGGCATGGAGTTCGCTCAGGGGAAGCTTAACGTGGGTGAAGCCATGGCAACGCCCGTTATCAGGAAGGTGAAAGAGCAAATTAACCATGATGGCATCACCATCATTGACGCCTCCCCCGGGACTTCCTGCCCGGTAGTGGAAGCAACCAAGGACAGCGATTTCTGCCTGCTGGTAACCGAGCCCACTCCCTTCGGGCTTAATGACCTGGTTCTGGCAGTGGAGATGGTAAGAGAACTCAATATACCCCTGGCTGTAGTGCTTAATCGTGCCGGGGTAGGGGATAACAAGGTAGAAGTGTACTGTCGCAAGGAGAATATACCTATTCTGCTCACTATTCCTCTGGATATAGAGATTGCCCGTCTCTATTCCAGAGGAGTGACTCTGGTTCAGGGCATGCCGCAGTGGCAGGAGAGTTTTATCGGGCTTTTCGACAAAATCAGGGAGATGGTAGATGAAAGAAGTCGTAGTCTTAAGCGGTAAGGGGGGCACGGGAAAGACCAGTATTGTTGGCTCCCTCGCCGCCCTGGCTAAAAACAAGGTACTGGCTGACTGCGATGTGGATGCCGCCGACCTTCACCTGCTGCTTGAGCCGGTTATTAAGCAGAAGCACGAGTTCTGGAGCGGGCAGGTGGCTGTCATCGATGAGGAGAAGTGCACGCAGTGCGGCTTATGCCAGGAGCTATGCCGCTTCAAGGCGATAGAGGATTTCAAGGTCGACCCTGTCTCCTGCGAGGGCTGCGGCTTCTGCTTTCATATCTGTCCCGCTGAAGCCGTCACCATGAAGGAAAACCTGTCAGGTCACTGGTTTATCTCCGATACCAAATACGGCTCTCTGGTTCACGCCCGGCTGGGGATCGCCCAGGAAAATTCAGGGAAGCTGGTAGCACTGGTCAGACAGCAGGCAAAGCTGATGGCGGAAAAGGAGGGGGCTGACTGTATCATCAGCGATGGCCCACCGGGCATCGGCTGTCCCGTCATCTCTTCTCTATCCGGAGCCAGTCTGGCCCTTCTGGTAACCGAGCCGACACTATCCGGTATCCATGACCTGGAGCGAGTCCTCGGCGTCTGCCGTCACTTTGATATCCCGGCTCTGGTATGTATAAATAAGTACGATATTAACCAGGAGAATACCCGGCAGATTGAAAGCTACTGCTCCAGCCAGGGTGTAGAGGTCGCCTCAAAGATTCCTTTTGATAATACGGTGACTGAAGCTATGGTACAGGGGCTGCCAGTGGTAGAATATAGTGATAACTCGGTCAGCCGAGAGATAAATTTGCTGTGGCAAAATATTTCAAGGTTTTTATCCAAGAACTAGGG
>CAZUHO010000002.1:19101-21385 GCA_964620725.1 uncultured Dehalococcoidales bacterium | reverse complement strand
TCCAAGAACTAGGGAGGGTGCTATGCAAGACCTGATAAAGGAATTCATGGCTCAAAAGAGGTTTGCCATAGTCGGTGCCACCAACAACACCAAGAAGTACGGCTATGAGATATTTAAGAACCTTAAAAGCCGTGGCTATGAGGTCTATCCGGTAAATCCCAGACTCGAGGAGCTTGAAGGGGTCAAGTGTTATCCCACCCTCACTGACGTTCCAGTCAAGGTTGATGTGGTCGACTTTGTGGTGCCACCAGGGGTAACTGAGGCAACCCTTGAGGAATGTAAGAAGTTGGGGCTTGACCGTATATGGCTTCAACCCGGCTCAGAGAGTGAGGCTGCCCTAGCCTTCTGCCATAAGAACAAGCTGAAGGTGGTTCATGACACCTGCGTTACGTTAAGTTAGATAGATTAGGAGGGTTAAGACCATGAAAATCGTTGCCATAACCGAAGACGGTACTACCATCAGCCAGCATTTCGGGAGGGCACCATTTTATGTAGTGGTCACCGTGGAAGATGGTAAAATTGTGAATAGGGAAAAACGCAACAAGACAGGGCACCATACCTTCGCTGCCCATCACCCGGATTTAGCCCCCGGGGAAAAACATGGTTATGATGCCGGCTCAGAGGTAAGGCATGCCAGCATGGCAGAAACTATTGCCGACTGTCAGGTGCTCATTGCCGGCGGCATGGGGTGGGGTGCCTATGAAAGCATGAAGAGCCACAATATCGAGGCGGTGGTCACCGATGTTGCCAGCATTGATGAAGCAGTAAAGCTATATCTGGAAGGTAAGCTTCCTAATTTGATGGAACGACTGCACTAGAAGGAGGAGATTCTGTGCCTACAAAAAAGCAACTAACGGAGAGCCTGGAAACGGTACTGGTGCCCGGTATCATGCGCAGCGTGGTGAAGATGAATCTGGTCCGCGATATCAGCATTTCTGACCAAAAAGTCGGCATTGAGCTTGCCTCAGCTACCCTGGCACCGCCTGTCCAGGAATGGCTTAAGGAAAAGATTGAAGGTGTCACCGGCAAGATTAAAGGGGTAAAGGAAGTAAACGTCAGCTTTACCGATAGCACGCCGAAGGACTTAAACCAGATAAGCCATATCATCGCCGTAATGAGTGGCAAGGGAGGGGTGGGTAAATCGCTGGTAGCCAGCCTGGCTGCCATTGCCCTCAAGCGTCAGGGCTACGAGGTGGGCATCCTGGATGCTGACATTACCGGCCCCAGCATCCCCAAAATGTTTGGCATTACGGATAGGCCTAGCGGCAGTGACACCGGGATTCTGCCGGTGCCCTCAAGGTCAGGGATTGAGGTCATCTCGATTAACCTCCTTCTCCCCAGCGAGGATGACGCTGTTATCTGGCGTGGACCGCTTATTGGCAAGGCGATTACCCAGTTCTGGGAAGAGGTATTGTGGGGTAAGCTTGACTATCTGGTTGTTGACCTGCCCCCGGGCACAGCTGATGCTCCCCTTACTGTGATGCAGACATTGCCCGTATCGGGGGTAATAGTCGTTTTCACCCCGCAGGACCTGACCATGATGGTTGTCAGGAAAGCGGTAAAAATGGCTCAGCAGATGGGTAAACCAATTATCGGCGTAGTGGAGAATATGAGCCACTTTTATGTTCCCGAAATAGACAAGAAGATTGAAATCTTCGGTAAGAGTCGGGGCGAGGAAATGGCAAGCGCCGCTAATGCCCCGCTCCTGGGGCAGTTACCCATAGACCCGGAGCTGGCTAAGCTCTGCGATGAGGGTAATGTTGAGCAATACAGCGCTGAGGTGGTAGATAAGCTGGGACAATCTCTCTCCAAGTCACTATCGGTTAAGGCAAAGTAGGAGATAGGCAATGACTACAGCTTGGGAGAAGTTCGAAGAGCTAGTAAAAGCCGAAATGAGGAAGGTCTACTCCGAGACGGCTATCGACCACGGCATGAACCCGAGAAATGTGGGAGATATAGAGGATGCTGACGGCTTTGCCAAGGTAGCTGGCTCCTGTGGTGATACCATGCAGATTTGGCTCAAGGTAAAGGATAACACAATTAGCGATGCTAGGTTCGTAACCGACGGCTGTGGCACTAGCATGGCGGCGGGCAGCATGGTTACCGAGCTGGCTAGAGGGAAGAGTGTTGCTCAGGTTCAGAAGATCAGCCAGCGGGATGTTTTGTCTGCCCTGGGCGGATTACCTGAGGAGAGCCAACATTGCGCCCTTCTAGCAGCCGATACGCTGAGGGAGGCGGTAAAGGATTACCTAACTTTAAAGAATGAGCCGTGGAAGAGGGCTTA
>CAZUHO010000002.1:0-19001 GCA_964620725.1 uncultured Dehalococcoidales bacterium | reverse complement strand
GGGAGGCGGTAAAGGATTACCTAACTTTAAAGAATGAGCCGTGGAAGAGGGCTTATAGGAGGCATTGAGCATCATTAGCCTATCCTCATGAGGAGTACCTGCGGCGATTTCGCGATGGGTGGTTTGATGGAATATAGTACCTCGCTCTTTGATTCTCTGGCTAAGTCATATGATGCTTGGTTTGAAGAGGAGGGGAAACTTATCTTTGCCATAGAGGTCAGTGCCTTCAAGGAGGTTTGGCCTTCTCTGCCCAAGCCATGGCTTGAGGTAGGAGTGGGCAGCGGTCGCTTCGCTCAAGCACTGGGCATAGAGACTGGCATTGACCCTTCGGCTAAGCTCCTGGAAATAGCCAAAGGTCGCGGCATAACAGCGTTTCGGGCTAGGGGTGAGGAGCGGTTCTTCAACAAGGAAACATTCGGTACGGTGTTCCTTATTGTAACGCTGTGCTTCGTAGATTCGCCGCTTGCGGTATTGCATGAAGCCCACCGTATCCTGAAGCCAGAAGGTAAGATAGTGCTGGGGCTGGTGTTGAGGGAAAGCCCCTGGGGACATTTCTACCTGGCGAAAAAAGAGAAAGGACACCGCTTTTATAAGTACGCCACATTCTACAGCTACCAGGAAGTAGAAAGGTTGCTCATGGATTCAGGATTCACCATGGATAAGGTTGTTTCCACCCTCTTTCAGAAGCCCGGCGAGGTGAAAGAGACAGAGTCTCCTCGGGAGCAATTTTCTCCTGAGGCTGGTTTTACCATAGTGGTGGCTGGTAAATGAGTATGGGCGTGAGTTCTATTATCTATGGACCGGTACCATCATGGAGGCTGGGCAGGTCGCTGGGTATTGACCTCCTCTCAACCAGGGGTAAAACCTGCTCCTTTGATTGCATCTATTGCCAGCTGGGAAAGACCGTTCATCCTTTGACCGAACGCAAGCAGTTTGTCAACTTGGATAAGCTTGCCGCGGAGCTGGAGAAAGTAAGGGAAATACCTGCTGACTATGCTACCTTCTCCGGCATTGGCGAGCCGACATTAGCTTCTAATCTTGGTGAGGCAATAGTGCTGGTGAAAGCAACCCTGGGATTGCCGGTGGCGGTGCTAACCAATTCTTCGCTGATGTCTCAAGAAGACGTGCGCCGTGACCTCAGCCTGGCTGATGTGGTGGTGGCCAAGGTGGATGCTCCCCATGAAAAGCTGTTTCGCAAGATTAACCGGCCTATCATAAGATGCACCTTTGCTGAGATTCTCAATGCGCTCAAGCTCTTCGGAAAGGAATATCAGGGCAAGCTGGCTATTCAGATGATGTTCGTCGAGGAAAACAAGGGCTATGCGCCAGAGATGGCAGGGATAGCTAAGCAACTTCTACCAGATGAAGTACAGATTAACACGCCGCTACGCCCCTGCGCCGTCCAACCCCTAAGCCCTGAAGAGATTGCTGCCATACGGCGGGCGTTTTCCGGTCTCAAGGGCGTAGTGACGGTATACGAAGCGCCAAGGCCGGAAGCTATTCCTTTCAATGAGGAAGAGACTCTACTGCGGCGCCCCGCATTGTGATGAGGAATTATACCTACCGTGCAGTATGGTGGGCGATACTGGACGATAGGTAGAACTAGAACTTTTAAGCTGGCCTTCAGCCTGTATAGACTATCCGCTCCTGAGGTTTTGGATGATTTCTCCCCAGCTAGGCCTTTTCCCATACATGAGCAGGTAAACTCTGAAAGCCTTGACGGATAAGAACAAAACTCCAATGGTGGAGAGCACCAGCACCGCTATACTGACCGCCAGTTGCCAGGCAGGAATATCACTCACGCCCAGCCTCAGCATCGCTGCTATAGGAGCCGTGATGGGGAAAATAGTCAGCACTACCCAGATGGGGCTGTTGGGGAATATAAACAGCAAAGATGAGAACCAGAGTGGGACAAGGGCGAAAAGCGTATAAATCATGGCCAGTTGTTGTCCTTCACGAGCGTTGGGGCTGATGGCGCCGACGCCCGCCGAGAGGGCGGCGAACAATGAATAACCCAGAATGAAATAGACTATCCCCAGTACCAGGAAGTTGGCTGGTAGTTGTATCGTGCTGATGAAGCCGCCGAAAGTAGATGAGGCCAGGTTTAGCAGGAGTGGTATTGAGGCCAACCAGACGACCACCTGCACCAGCCCGGCGGCACCCAGTCCCAGAACCTTGCCCATGAGTAGTTGCCGGGTGGAAACGGAGGAGAGCAATACCTCGATAAGGCGGCTTTCCTTCTCATCTCCCAGCCCCTGCACCAGGTAGGTGGAAGAGAGCATCAGGGAGAGGGCCAGCAGAAGGCTAAAAATACCGGGAATGATAACATTTCCGAATCCCCCCTGCTCAGTAGCCACCGCTCCCGTTTCGGTAAGTCTGGTCACCACCATGTTTAGGGGTGCTTCTATTCGGTATACCGTTTCGGGAGGTACTTTACCCGCTAACATATTACTGGTGAGGAAATTTTTAATGACCGCGGCGATGACCGGGGGCGTCTCCAGCTGTCTCTCCAGGGTATAGCGGTTAATTACCCCAGTTGAGAGATAATCCGATGGAATGACGAAATACTCGGAAACATCGTCGTTAATCAGAGCAGCCGTGGCATCATCCTGTGTGTTAAAGCGGACCAGCTCTATATTCCCCTGAGTGGTATACTGGTCAAATCCGACGGCCTCATCGACATAGCCGATGGTGGTTGTTTCCACTACTGGTGGCTCGGAGATGGTTAATATGAGCTGGAAAACGCCTATGGCGATGAGGGCTAAGACCGGCACGATGAGGGTCATAATGATAAACCCTTTTCTCTTTATCGCGTGCAGTAATTCGTGCCTGAATATCAATAGCGTCTTGTTCACGATTTTTTACCCACCTCCTTCAGGAATATTTCGTTGAGTGAAGGAGTGGCTACTTCAAAGCGGTTGATTACCATACCACGGCTTACCAAATGGGCCAGAACCTGCTGGGGGGTTGTATTGCCATCCAGCATCAGCTCTGTGTAGCCTTTGTGGGTTCGCTTACCGGTAACTCCCGGTACTTCCCCCAGCTCACCTTTAAAATCCAGGAGGACCGAATTACCTCTATATCTTGCCTTGATTTCACTCAGGTCCCCGTAGAGGACGTCCTGTCCGTTGTTTATCATTAAGATACGGTCGCAGAGTTCCTCTACCTGATTCATCTGGTGTGTGCTCAGGATTACGGCTTTACCCTGATTCCTCAGGTCAGCGAACATTCCTTTCAATAACTCGGTGTTAACCGGGTCAAGGCCGGCAAAGGGTTCGTCTAGGATAACCAGCTTCGGGTCGTGAATAATAGTAACGATGAACTGGATAATCTGCCCCATGCCCTTGCTCAGTTCCTCAATTTTCTTTCTCTTGTTGGCTAACATGCCGGTTTGATTGAGTAGCTCATTAGCCTTTTCTGTGGCTGAGTGCCTGTCCATGCCCTTGAGTGAGGCAAGGTAGACTATAGAGTCGAGGACACTCAGCTTTTTATATAGTCCTCTTTCCTCGGGCAGGTAGCCAAGCCTATCCTTGGTAGCTTCACTCAACTTCTCGCCGAGGATGGTCACCTCGCCTGAGTCCGGCTTGATGATGTCCATCATCATCCTGATGGTGGTAGTCTTGCCGGCACCGTTAGGGCCAATAAGACCAAACATCTCACCCTGGGCGACAGAGAAGGACAGGTTGTCAACCGCAACCTTATCGGCGAAGGACTTGACTATATGGCTGACTTCAACGGCAAGCATATTAGCAGCTCCCTTAGTGGTAGCTCCTCGTTATGTGAACTGCTGACATGGTGGGCGATACTGGGCTCGAACCAGTGACCTCTGCGATGTCAACGCAGTGCTCTAACCAACTGAGCTAACCGCCCCCAGCAAGGCAATTCTACTAGATGGATTTCCACTAGTCAAACTATCTGGCTTTTACCCTGTTCTCAATGAAACTCACCAAAAACAAGAGCACAGCGCTAATTGCCAGGGCACCTATGTCCAGGTAGGGGATGCTGAATATCTTGCTTAAAAGCGCCGCCGACCCCCCGCCGATAATCGCCACCAGAGCGCCTAGAGGGGTAACCTTTAGGTGCTTTTTATAAAAGCCGGCAATTACCGGTAGAATCAGGCCGCCGGTATAGACAGTATAGGCAAAGAGAAGGGCACTTATTACGCCGTTTAGAGCTAGGGCTAAAAGTAAGGAACACAGCCCGAGAGCTACTATCGCCCAGCGGGAAAGGGGCAGAATTTGCTTCTGGCGCAAGGGTTTGAGTTTGCCCACTATATCCACGGTTAGTATGGTGCTGGCTGTCAGCAGGCAGGTATCAGCCGAAGACATAACCGCCCCCAGCAGGGCGGCTAAGACTATCGCCCCCAGAAAGGTGGGGAAGACCTCGTTTATTACCGTGGGGAAGGCTTGCTCCGGTGAAATCTGGGGGAATAAAGCCGATGCCCCCATGCCAATGACGGTGATACTTAAGGCAAAGGGAATGATAAGCAGTGCCGTCCAGAGCGCTGACTTTCTAGCCGTTTTGACGTCCCGGGCGCAGAAGAGGCGGGAATACATATCGGGTCCCACTACATAGGTAAGGCCGACCAGCAACAGGAAGGAGACCAGCTCTTTAATGCCGAACCCTGAGCTTAGGGGAAAGGAAAGCTGTTCTGGGGAAAGATTGGCTCTTAGCCCCTCAATCCCCCCCAAACGAGAAAGGAGCAGAGCGACACCGCCAAAGATTCCGGCAAAAATTATTCCTATTTGAAAGACGTCGGTGCGAATAACGGCGTACTGACCGCCGAGCAAGGTATAGGTGATAAAAACGGCGCTGAAGATTATCATCCACATCGCCGGGCTGCCCATCCCCAGTATGCCCAGTATCTTGCCCGAGGCTACAATCTGCCCGGCAATAACACCCACCCAGGCGATAACAATAAGTATTGAAGCGGCTAAGGCGATGCGCTTGTCATATTGCTTTTCTACCAGCTCGGGCAGGGTATAGAGTCCGAACCTCCTCACCTTGTCGGCGAAGAAAAGCCCCAAAAACACCAGCCCGATGCTACCGACGAGTAACCACCATGCCCCGGTTAGACCAAGGCTAAAACCCAACCCGGCCATACCTACCGTAGCCGAGCCGCCGATAATGGTCGCCAGTAGTGAGCCGGTGATAAACAGGGAGGAACCCTTGCGCCCAGCGACAAAAAAATCATCGGCAGCTTTCGCCTTACGCCGGCTTAAAATGCCGATGACAATTATGACGGCAAAATAGAGGGCGATAATTATTAGCCCAAGCATGTTTTTCTCCACCCCTAATCAACTAGAAACAGATATCGGATAAACAGAAGGGAAAAAAGAAGGCAATCTCACTGGTAGATTGCCTCTTGCCGCCCTATTTGGTCGGCTTCTCGCTGCCTATAATGCCAATCTCTATATTCTTGCCGCAGTGGGGGCAGGTGATAAAAAGCGAAACAGGCTGTTTCATCACTCGCTCGGCAACAGCACTAACCATGGAGTCGATATTGTCCAGGCGGTGGTCCAGGATATCAAGGCGCTGTTTAATGCGTTCGATATCCTGTGCTGGCGTTTGCTTTTTCGCTACTACCTCTTTCTTGGCCAAGAACGCACCCCTGGAGAGATTGCAACTGGACTAATTATATGGGTTGAACGGTGTGGTGTCAAAGACCAATATTTGAGATTCTTTAGTAACCTATCCCCCTCCACCCCTCCCCATTTTTGGCTTACGTTTTTCTTCCCACCCTCCCGCCCACTAGGCTTTGCCCTTAATCTTCTGTTTTCCCCACCCGCACATTAGGCTCTGCTGCTTACCCCCGCTTTGAGCTTATCTCTTTCTTCCCATCCTCCCGCCCTCAGGGCGTCTGTGGCTTGTTATAGAGTGGATACCCCTCCAACACTAAAATAGGGAGTATTAGAGGGGCGCAAGCCCCTCTTTCTTCTCTTCCCCCTCTCCAAGAGTGGAGAGGGGGATTAAGGGGGTGAGGTTGATAAACAATGTATTGATTTAGCCAAAATGGTGGCGTATACTAGAGTTAATAAAGGACGAAGGAGGTGCTCAAATGCCTGAGGTGGAAGTTGGAAAGGTGTCCGATTTCTTTGCCCATCCTGTGGTTGCTGGTATCCAGCTGAGCGCTCCCCTGAACGTGGGCGACACAATCCACATCAAGGGTCATACCACTGACCTGGAACTGGCCGTTGACTCCATGCAGATTGATAATGCCAACGTTCAAACCGCCAAGCCGGGGGATTCAATTGGGATCAAGGTTAGCGAGCGGGTGAGGAGGGGGGATACCGTCTACAAGGTTACTCCCTGAAGGTTCTCCAGCGTTACAGGAAGCGAAAAAACTATGGTAAAGGTATTGATAGAGCGTCGTGTAAAGAAGGGCAAGGAAGGGTATCTAATCGAGCTACTTAATAAGATGCGTACCGAGATAGTCTCGCAGCCGGGTTATGTTTCCGGCGAGCTGCTCCAGAGTACGGAGGATGAGTCCGTCGTCTTTGCCCTTAGCACCTGGCTGAGTCCGCTTGACTGGAAGTCCTGGGAGGGTAACCCCGGGCGTCTTGAGATTGAGTCCAAGATTGAATCGTTATTAACCGAGCCGTCCAAGCTGACTATTGCTACCGTTCTTTAAATAGTCAGCCTATGCTTTTAACCAGGTTTGCCATCTCAATGGCACTTGTTGCCGCCTTAAAGCCTTGATTCCCTTCTTTGGTCCCTGCCCGCTCGATTGCCTGCTCCAGGGTGTCGGCGGTGACCATGCCGTAAATAACCGGTAGTCCGCTGTCCAAGCTAACCTGAGCAATCCCCTTAGTTACCTCAGCGGCAATGTACTCAAAATGAGGGGTCCCACCACGAATCACCGCGCCCAGGCAGATAACAGCATCATAGCGATTGGTCTGGGCTAATTTCTGGGCTATTAGCGGCAGCTCAAAGGAGCCCGGCACCCAGGCAATCTCGATATCATCCTGACTGACGCCGTGGCGAGACAGGGCGTCCTCTGCCCCCTCAACCAGTTTCTTGGTGATAAACTCGTTGAAACGAGAAACCACCAGCCCAAACTTCAGCCCCTTCCCCAGTAACATACCTTCAAAAGGCTTGCCCATTGCTTTCTCCTTACTTTAGTTTAGTTAAGTTCAGTTAAGTTTAGTTAATCGGGGGTCTCGGGTATTTCTAAGAGGTGACCTAACTTCTTCTTCTTTGTCTCTAGGTAACCTCGGTTATAGGGATTGGGGGTGGTGATAAGGGGGAGGGTCTCAACTACCTTGAGTCCGTAACCCTCCAGACCGATGACCTTCTTCGGGTTGTTGGTAAGCAGCCGAATCTCATGCAGTCCAAGGTCAGCCAGAATCTGGGCGCCGATGCCGTAGTCCCGCAGGTCGGAAGCAAAGCCCAGGGACAGGTTAGCCTCCACCGTATCCAGCCCTTTATCCTGAAGGGCGTAGGCGCGCATCTTATTATGGAAGCCGATGCCCCGCCCCTCCTGCCTCATATAGAGAAAGACCCCTCGCCCTTCCTTGGCGATACTCTGCATGGCCAGGGCAACCTGCTCGCCGCAATCACAGCGGAGGCTGCCGAAGACATCGCCGGTGAGGCACTCGCTGTGGACGCGGACTAAGACCGGCTCCTCGGTGGATATATCTCCCATCACCAGTGCCAGGTGCTCGTCGGGGTCTATATCACTCTTGTAGGCGATAGCGCCAAACTCGCCATGTGGTGTGGGCAGGGTGGTCTCAGCCACCCGGTGCACCAGCTTCTCGTGGCGGCGGCGGTGGGCAATAAGGTCGGCCACAGTAATTATCTTGATACCAAACTTATCCGCTATCACCTCAAGCTGGGGCAGGCGCGCCATAGTACCGTCCTCGTTCATAACCTCACAGATAACCCCGGCGGGGTAGAGCCCGGCCAGCTTGGCCAGGTCAACGATAGCCTCGGTCTGCCCCGCCCGCACCAGCACCCCACCCTCTCTCGCCCGCAGCGGAAAGACATGCCCCGGTCGGACTAAGTCCTCGGGTTTGGTCTTGGGGTCAATCATGGTCTTTACCGTCTGAGCCCTGTCCGCCGCCGAAATGCCGGTGGTGGTACCGTGCTTGGCATCAACCGAGACGGAAAAGGCGGTGGCAAACTTTGACGTGTTCTCCCCCACCATCATGGGAATCCCCAGCTCGTCCAGCCGCTTGCCGGTAATAGGCAGGCAGATAAGGCCCCGGCCGTGCTTGGCCATGAAGTTAATCGCTTCTTTAGTGACCTTCTCCGCCGCCAGCGCCAGGTCACCCTCGTTTTCCCTGTCCTCATCATCAACGATGATGAGGAATTTACCCGCTTTTATATCCTTAATCGCCTCAGCAATGCTGGCTAACCCCATACTCTCCTCCTAGGGTGTCAGAAAACCCTGCTCCTCTAAAAAATCAATGGTTATGCCCTTGTCGGGCTGGCTAAATTGTTTCACATATTTGGCAATAATATCAACCTCCAGGTTGACCAAATCGCCCACCCGCCGGCTGCCCAAATTGGTATTTTGGCGGGTATAATCGACCACCGAGACCTGAAATAAACCGCTATCTTTAGAGACGACGGTCAGGCTTACCCCGTCAACAGCAATAAAACCCTTCTCCACCAGATATTCCATTACTTCAGGCGGGGCATCAAACCTGATTAGTATCGCCTCACCCTCCCCCCTAATATAGGCTATCTTTCCCGTGGCATCAACATGCCCCTGCACCAGATGCCCACCAAGACGCCCGCCCAGGGGCAGAGCCCGCTCCAGATTAACCCTGTCTCCGGCTGTCAGCCGCCCCAGGTTAGTCCGCCTCAATGTCTCCGGCATTACCTTTACCGAAAAGGAATTCTGGTCAAAATCGGCTACCGTCAGGCATACCCCGTTGACCGCCATACTGGCACCAGCCTCCATCCCCGCCATAACCTCGCTGGCGGCGATGGCAAGCTCACCGCCTCTTGCCGATACAATCTTACCTATCTCTTCTATAATGCCGGTAAACATGTTTCCTTTTTTTATTTTTATCGGGCAACATAGCCGCTGACCGCCAGGTCATCGCCGAACCTTTCCACCCTGACCCGCTCCAGTCTTAGCGAGTCTGCCACCTTATCAACCCCCCTGCCGGCGATTGCCGTCCTTGCCTCAGCCCCGCCGATGATAATGGGGGCGATAAAGGCGATAACCTTATCCACCAGCCCCTGGTCAAATAAAGAGCCGAAGAGAATTCCCCCGCCTTCAACCAGAATGCTGGTGATATTCCGCTCGCCCAGTGCCGCCATCAGTTTCTCCAGGTCGACCAAGCCTTCAGCTGAGGGCAGTTCCAGTATTTCAGCGCCAACCTTGGTAAAGGCTGTTTTCTCCTTGGGGGTAGCCTTTTTCCCCAGCGCCAGCAGTGTTTCCCCTGGCTCTTTAAATAGCCGCGCCGTTAGCGGGGTGCGCCCTTCACCGTCCACAATCACCCTCAGCGGTTGCTTTCGGGCGGTGCCCCCCCTGCCGCCACAGCACCTGGTGGTAAGGTGGGGGTTGTCAGCTAGGACGGTATTCACCCCGGCCATAATAGCATCGGTGGTGTAGCGCAGGTTATGAACATACTTCCTGGCCTCACTGCCGCTAATCCACCGCGAATCGCCCTTTCTGGTAGCAATCTTGCCGTCCAGGCTTATAGCAAATTTGGCGGTGACGAAGGGAATGCCGGTGGTAATAAACTTGGTATAAGCCTCGTTAATCTCCCTGGCTTGCTCCTCATGCTCGCCGAGATAGGTTTTAACCCCCTCCCTCTCCAGCTCGTCCTTGCCCCGCCCTAAAACGATGGGGTTGGGGTCGAGCATCGCCATATGGACCTCGCTGATGCCGGCAGAGGTGATTGCCCGGCTGCAGGGTGGGGTGCGACCATAATGGCAGCAGGGCTCAAGGGTAACATACATCACGCTCCCCTTAGCCTCATTCCCCGCCTGCTTCAGGGCTAATACCTCGGCATGATGGGAGCCCGGTGGCTGGGTATAGCCCTGCCCGACAACCGCCCCCTTTTTGACCACCACCGCCCCTACTGCCGGGTTGGGGCTAGCCTGCCCCAGAGCTAACCTAGCCAGAGAAAGTGCCTGCTCCATGTAGTCCATGGCATTGTCATTCTAGCACCTACCTCAAAAAAAGTGCAACATTGGCTAAAACAACATTGGCTAAAAATAGACTGGATAGGGTATAATGAGGGCTGTCTGTGAGGAAGTAGATTCAGGTGAGAAAAATTTTTCGTGAGATTGCGCTAACGCTGGTAATGGCGATTGTCATCTTCCTCCTCTTGCAGGCTACAGTTCAGAGCTTTATTATCGTCGGCACCAGTATGCAACCTAACTTTCAGGATGGGGAACGAATATTAATTAATAAGGTGGTTTATAGATTTGATCAGCCAGAAAGGGGCGATGTGATTATCTTTCACCCGGGCGGCGACCAGGAGGCAGACTATATTAAACGCATAATTGGCTTACCCGGTGAGTCCGTGGAGATAAAGGACGGGGTAGTTTATATTCATGAAGAAGATGGGAATGTGTTTACATTAGCTGAACCTTATATTGCAGAGGCGGCGAGGAGAGATTTTGAGGGAGACACAATCCCAGAAGATGAGTACTTTGTTCTTGGCGACAACCGCAATAACAGCAACGATTCCCGCAGCCCCAGCGTGGGGACAGTACCCCAGGAAGATATAATTGGCAAAGCCTGGCTGTTAATCTGGCCACCAGGCGAATGGGGGCTTGCTGCCCACTACCCGCTGGGGGAGCAACTTGCCAGCTCTGCTGAGTAGATTAGTTCCCTGATTGGGGTAGCTTGAAGGGGCGAAGCCCCTTCAATAACTATCCTTCCCCCTCTCCTTGATAGGAGAGGGGGACACAGGGGGTGAGGTAGATAACTAATATAGAAGAAATCTTTAAGAAATCGGGGGCGGTACTTGAGGGGCACTTCCTGCTCACCTCGGGGCGGCATTCCCCCGTCTACTGGGAAAAGTTCAAGGTCTTGCAGTTTCCAGACTATACCGAGCAGCTCTGCGGGATGATTGCCGACCACTTCCGCAAGCAGAAAATTCAGGTTGTAGCCGGCCCAACCACGGGCGGTATTATCCTGGCTTTTGAGGTCGCTAGACAGCTGGGAGTAAGAGGCATATTTGCCGAGAAGGAAAGCGAAAAGGAGCGGGCTTTCCGGCGGGGTTTCACCGTCAACCCCGGCGAGCGAGTCCTTATTGTCGATGACATCCTCACCACCGGCAGCTCCATAAGCGAGGTTATGGCGACGGTGAAGAGGCTGGGTGGCGAAATAGTCGGCATCGGGGTACTGGTTGACCGCTCCGAGCAAAAGATAGAATTCGGCGTTCCCCTCTTTAGCTGCCTCCGCTCAGAAACCATCACCTACTCACCGGAGGGCTGCCCTCTATGTGCTGCCGGCATCCCCCTGACCAGACCCGGCGGTGGGTAAAAAGTACTAGTACCATTGACCGTTGACAAAACGATAATCAGCCCTTATACTGAAATTGCAATAGCTATCGACCCATAGGGCGGTAAGCTTTTTGGGGTTTCTTAACAACTGGGGTCGCTTGGATCGGATACGACCGAGACGGCAAAAAGAGGATTTTTGACGCCTTCTCTGGCAGTGTCGGAGAAGGCTTTTTAGTTTCAATTGGGCTGGGGGAAAATGCTCAAATTGGGATTTATCGGAGCCGGAACTGTAGGTACTGCCCTGGCAGCCAGGCTGAACGGCAGGGGCTATGCCGTAGTCGCTGTATCCAGCCGCAGCCGTACCTCAGCCCAAAATCTGGCGCAGTCGGTTAATGGCTGCCGTGTTTTTGACAGTCAGGGCGTGGCTGACAATGCTGAGCTTATATTTATTACCACCCCGGATGATGCTATCGCCCAGGTAGCTTCCCAGCTAAAATGGCGCCCGGGGCAGGGTGTGGTTCACTGCAGCGGCGCTGATTCCACCGATATTCTCCAGCCAGCAAAGGACTCAGGGGCACGGGTTGGCGTCTTCCACCCACTGCAGACCTTCGCCAGCGTTAAACAGGCAATGGAAAATATGCCGGGCTCAACCTTTGCCCTTGAAGCCGGGGAGCCCTTGCTGAAAAAGCTCAAGGATATGGCTACCGCCCTTGGCGGCCACTGGGTGGAGCTGAAGGCAAGCGACAAGGTAGTCTATCACGCTGCCGCCGTCATTGCCTGTAACTACATGGTAACCCTGGTCAAGCTAGCCACTGATTTATGGCAGACCTTTGATGTCCCCCCGCAGAAAGCAACTCAAGCACTACTCCCGCTGCTAAGGGGGACAATTCATAATATCGACACCGTTGGCATACCCCAGTGCCTTACCGGTCCCATTGCTCGCGGGGACGTGGGGACGATTAAGAAACACCTTGACGCCCTGGAGCAAGCCGCCCCCCACCTTGTATCCACCTATCGGGAGCTGGGGTTACAGACTATCCCCATTGCCGTGGCCAAGGGGAGAATAGATAAAAATCAGGCAGAGGAATTACGGGTGATACTGCAACCCGCCTAAATAAAATTTTTGGAGGGCGTGATGAGAGTAATGCTTAAAAGCAAAATCCACCGAGCCCATGTCACCGAGGTCGATATCAACTATGAGGGGAGCATTACCATTGACAGGAGGCTTATGGCAGAGGCTGACATCCTTCCCTATGAGCAGGTCCAGGTGCTGAATATCAACAACGGCGCCCGTTTTGAGACCTATGCCATTGAAGCTGAGGCTGATAGTGGTGAGATTGGCATTCGGGGGGCGGCTGCCAGACTAGCCGCCGTCGGCGACGTCGTTATCATCCTTGCCTACTGTCAGCTTGAAGAAGCGGAAGCCAGGAACTTCGCCCCCAAACTGGTATATGTTGATGAGAAGAACGCCATAACCGAGACCAAGCGGGTGGTTGGGGCTGCATCTTTATAGGAGAGAGATGCGCATCAGCGTAAATCAGATAAAAGAGATGAAGCAGAAGGGCGAGAAAATCGCCATGCTCACCGCCTATGACTATTCCACAGCCAAGATAGTTGACGAGGCGGGAATCCCCCTGATTCTGGTTGGAGATAGCCTGGGTATGGTCGTCCTCGGTTACGAATCAACGATACCGGTGACCATGGATGAGATGCTCCACCATACCAGGGCGGTGGTCAGGGGGGCAAAGCAGGCGATGGTCATTGGCGATATGCCCTTTATGAGCTACCACATAAGCGCCGAGGAAGCCCTGTCTAATGCCGCCCGTTTTATCCAGGAGGGGGGTGCTCAGGCGGTCAAGCTTGAGGGTGGGGTAACGGTGATGGAAAAGGTAGTGAGGATTGTGGGCTGCGGCATTCCGGTCATGGGTCACATCGGGCTTACCCCCCAGTCCATCCACCAGCTTGGCGGCTTCGCCGTTCAGGGTAAGACCCCCCAGGCAGCCGCCAGATTACTTGAAGACGCCATGGCTTTAGAGGAAGCCGGAGCCTTTGCTATCGTCCTGGAGACCATCCCCGCCCAGCTTGCCCAGCTAATCACGGCTAAGCTGAGCATCCCCACCATCGGCATTGGTGCCGGCATCCATTGTGACGGGCAGGTTCAGGTTATTAACGATATTCTGGGTTCTTACACCGAGTTTGTCCCCAAGCACGCCAAGCAATACGCCAAGCTCACTGATATTGTCTCCAAGGCAGTAACTCAGTACCAGAGCGAGGTAAAAGCTGGCACCTTCCCCACCGCAAAACAAAGTTACTCTATAGACAAAAGCCTGCTCGCTGAGCTAGAGATAGAAGAGACAGAGTAAAGGTTATCTTTATCCCTTTTTAGTTCGCTGCTTTTCAAGAGGAGCCACTGCCACAGTAGCCGCTTTGGGCATGAAGATATGCTTTAAGGCCATGGGCAGTGAGATAAAGATAGGCAAAATGATGAGCAGTATCAGGCTGCCGGTAAGCCAGTTGATGAAGGCTAAGAAGCCGAGCAGAAAGCCGGTGGCCATTCCCGTCTTGTGGGTTACGAGGTAGAATATCCCGCCTAAGGCTAGGGCGATAAGAAGCTCCCAGAACATCAGTGAAGCGAGCACGCCATAGATAGTGAGTGCCCCCTTCCCTCCCTCAAAGTGGAGGAAGATTGACCAGTTGTGTCCCACCACCACGGCAAGCCCGGCAAGAAGCACAGCCCAGAGTGGGAGCCCGACTCCCTGGGCAAGTACCACCGCCGCTGCCCCCTTGCCCAGGTCCATAAGACCGACGATGAGACCCCCGGTGAGACCAACGCGGCGGTAGGTAGCCGTCGCCCCCAGGCGACCGTCGCCAGCCTCTCTTATATCCACGCCCTTCATCAATCGTGACACGATGTAGGCCGAAGGAAAGGAACCGAGCAGGTAGGCTACAAAGACCGCCAGTACAATTAAGGCAATATCGCCGACCATGATTTTAACTCCCCGCTAGTGCCTTGAAACACTAGGTATATTATGGACAATATAGAACTAGGTGTCAACCAGCTATGATATAATATCTCGTCGCATGAAAGTCTTAAAGACCGTAAACGAGATAAAACAGCTGAGGCCCAACCTCCCCCCGCCGCTTGGCTTTGTCCCCACCATGGGCTATCTCCATGAAGGTCATCTGGCTCTGGTCAGGCAAGCCAGAGCCGAAAACTCCTCGGTGGTGGTCAGTATCTTTGTCAACCCCACCCAGTTCGGCCCCCATGAGGATTTTGATAGTTATCCCCGCGACCCCAAGCGCGACCTGGCTCTGCTGGAAAAAGAAGGGGTTGGTATTGTCTTTATGCCCTCGGCGGATGAGATTTACCCCCCAAATTTCAATAACTGGGTGGAGGTGGGCGAGATTGCGGAACGGCTGGAAGGTGCTTCCCGCCCCGGTCATTTTCGGGGGGTGGCGACGGTTGTTGCCAGGCTTTTCAATATCGTCCAGCCGGATAGAGCCTACTTCGGGCGGAAGGACGCCCAGCAGCTGATAGTTATCAGGAAGATGGTGGCTGACCTCAATATGAACCTGGAGGTCGTTGCCGTGCCCACGGTGCGCGAGGGCGACGGTCTGGCGATGAGCAGCCGCAATACCTATCTAAACCCTGAGGAACGAAAGGCAGCCCTCGTCTTATATCAGGCGCTAACGCTGGCGCAGAAGCTTTTCTCCGGGGGTGAGAAGGACGCCCAAGCCATCCGCCGGCAGATGACAGAGCTTATTCAGAAACAGCCCCTGGCGCATATTGACTATATCTCTATAGCTGACGCTGAGACCTTAGACGAATTGGATGTGGTCAGACCCCCGGCCCTGGTGTCGCTGGCGGTGAAAATCGGCAAGACTAGATTGATAGATAATGTGGTGGTGGGGTAGGGCGCTCCTCTATCTAATGATTCCGTAGGCTCCGGTAAGCCCGTCTTGGAAGACGGGCAGGTGGGGTGGATAGAAGGTAAACACGCCGAAGGCGATGGCGAGCAAAATCACCAGAACCACCCCCACTACATCTGACCACGCCGGCAGTCGTCTCATGGTTAGTATCTTGTAGCTCGTTAGCTGGCCGAGGGCAACGGCGATGAAGAAACTTGAAATATCAACGATTAGGATTTCGTGGCCAGTAACCGCCGTATAGGAATAGAAAATAACGGCAATGGCAATGGGCATAACGTAGATACCGGCCGCCTTGGCAATCATAAAATTATGGGTAGAGCGCCTGAAGAAGGGGTACTCGAATATGGCGTAAAACAGGGCGGGCCAGAACGCCAGCTTGAAATGCTCCCAGACACTTTCGTTTACGGCGGCGATTACGCCGACGGGTGCCCAGTTACCAGACCACTCAAAGACAAAGTGCAGTGCCGAACCTACTAGGGATATGACGGCTATACCAATTAGCTCCCACCTTAAAATGGACCTTTTCATAGCTGGCTCTCCGTCACCTAGACATTACTGGTAGCTTGTTTCTTTGTCAATACCTCTACTCCCTCACCAGCCCCATAATTCCCACCATGGCTATAAAGGCAAGACCGGCGCCGAAGAAGAAGGGGGCGGCGGGGCTGAAAGCCTGCCATAGCCACCCGGCGAGCAGGCTGGCGGGCAAAAGGGTAAGCCCAACCACCCCGTGATATAGCCCGAAGGCAGTGCCCCGCTTCTCCGCGGGAACCAAATCAGCAACAAAGGCTCGTGCCACCCCTTCTGCCATCCCGTAAAAGACTCCGTAGCAGGCGAAGAGCAGCCATACCTGCCATGGCTCCGATGCCAGGGCAAATCCCAGATATACCAGGGCGTAGATAAACCAGCCCACGGCGATAACCCGCCGCCTTCCCAGCCTGTCCGATAGCACCCCCGCTGGCAGCGAGGTAGCGGCGTAGGTAATATTAAACAGGACGAGCATCAAGACCACATAAACAACCGATGCCCCCAGGTTCTGCGCCCGCAGAATGACAAAGAAATCGCTGGAGTTGCCCAGGGTGAACACCGCCATAATTATTAGGAAAAGCTTGAAGCGGGTATCAAAGCCGCCCAGTCTGATTCGGGGCAACCGGGTGGCAGTGGGTGGGGACTTCCTCTCGTGGACAAAGAAGAGCAGCACCACTACCGCTAGCACTGCCGGTACCACGCCGACTAATATCAGCCACTGGTAGGTCTTCAGGCTGAGCTCAAGCCCCCCGCCCTGGACCATATAGATAATTACGGCGGCGAACGCCAGCCCGAGGACAGCACCGACGGTATCCATCGTCCGGTGCAAGCCAAAGCCCTTCCCCCTTTCTCCTGCCGCCACCGAGTCAGCCACCAGGGCATCGCGGGGGGAGGTGCGGATGCCCTTACCCAGCCTATCGCCGAATTTAATTGCCAGCACGCTAGCCCAGCTCGTTGCCAGATACATAAAGGGCTTAGCCATGGTAGAAATGCTGTAGCCCAATACTGCCAGGAGCTTGCGCTTTCTTATCCTGTCGCTGAGCCAGCCGCTGAGTATCCTGAAGATGGCGTCAGCGGATTCGGATACACCGCCGATGAGCCCGACAACGGTGGTCGCTGCCCCCAGCACATTGGCCAGAAAGAGGGGGACGAGGGTAAAAATCATCTCGGTTGAGACATCGGTCAGCAGGCTGACCATGCCCAGGAAGAAGACATTGGGGTTAAGACCCCAGATTTTCCTGCGCCGCACAGCCAACCAGTATATCACATTAGATGGGGAGGTTTGAGCTTAGTTTTTCTTCCCACCCTCCCGCTACTCCCCGTAGGTCTTTTTTCCCACCCACCCGCCCATTGGGCGTCTGCGGCTTATTATAGGTTGGATACCCCTCCACCACTAAAATAGGGAGTATTAGAGGGGCGTCAGCCCCTCTTTCTTCTCTTCCCCCTCTCCAAGAATGGAGAGGGGGATAAAGGGGGTGAGGTTGATTGACAACTAAGTTTCTCACGGCTACAATAAATTCCGAGCCGAGGTAGCTCAGTTGGTAGAGCACTTGACTGAAAATCAAGGTGTCCCCAGTTCGATTCTGGGCCTCGGCACCAGCTAGTTTGAGCTTTAAGCCGAAGTGGCGGAATAGGCAGACGCGACAGTCTCAAAAACTGTTGGGGGGCAACCTCCATGTCGGTTCGAGCCCGACCTTCGGCACAATAGTAATGCCGAGTTGTGTAGTGGTAGCACAGGGGACTTTGGATCCCTTAGCCCAGGTTCGAATCCTGGCTCGGCAGCCACTCCTAGCCTAATTCTTCCTGTATTTTGCGATTATACCCCATGGTTCAATCTTGTTATATCTTCTATCAGAAGACCTGAAATGTATGAAAACCGGGACTTGGTCTAGTTCAGGGTTTTGATTAAAAAGTGATTTGTCGCCATACCTGAGCGCTTCAAGAGCCAGCGGTAGCTCGGACCGGAATATGCTGTATCGCCACCCTGCCTTTCCGAGAACGAAGCCTCCACTAACATGACAGTACACATTAAGGACTAGTCCATCATGCTCCTCCTTCAATTCTGCTAGCACTTCGTCCCTCATTAGGCGCGTGTAGAGCTTGGAAATCTCTTCGGTATCATAGTGCGGACCTATTGTTAGGAATAGGTTTCCTGTAATATCCGAGTGTGTTAGGGTATAGAATCTCGGTATGGCTAGGACACACGAGTCTGTCCCGGGCAGATATTTAACGTGCAGCTTTTCTGGATTTAAGTGTCTCATTTTTAATAGGCTAATCGTTAATTAATTTTATGACTCCTATTAATCCGCTCTTGAGCTGTGTTCTATTTAATTCAACTAAGCCATGTTCTTTAACTATGCTATCTAAGCCGCCACTGGCAAGATAGTCTTTGAAACTACGGTAATGTTCGCCGCCAGCAAAGAATTCTATCATCTGCGCAAATAACCCAAAAGCATTTTGCGGTAACGGGACGTTGAAATCAACAAGTATGATTATTCCATTCCGTTTGACAACTCTCTTGATTTCTGAAACCACGCTTTTACGTATGAGCCTTGGTTTATCATGTAATCCAAACGATATGGAGGCATAATTAAAATAGCCGTTAGGAAATGGGAGTTCTTTGGCATCAGCGAGTTGAAAAGATGTGGTTAGCAAATCATGTCTCTTCCTATTTTTCAAAGCTACATTCAACATATTTGGGTCATTATCTACGCCTGTAGCAATAATGCCACGCCTTCCATAATCCAGAACTTGTTCGCCAGTGCCACAGCAGACGTCTAGAACGCGGTCACCAGCTTTAATACCCGCAAAGTTGGTGACGAATGCTCTGAGGTCCTTTAACAGCGGGTCTACTAAGTTGGAGTAATTGAATATAAACATCATGATGATTCTAGCACATGCTGGAACATAGTTGGTATGGATGGCACGCATCATTTCAAACATAAGGAAAGCGAAGAGATAACGCTGCATTGCCGTATTGTGCATTTGCTGGTATAATACCTTTCTTAATGGAGGCTCGGTTGTGGGAATCAGGGAAAATGTTCAGAAGCTGTTAGGTGAGCTGCCCGCTGGGGTAGAGCTGGTGGTGGCGGCAAAGTCAAGGACGGCTAAAGAGCTGCTTGAGGCGGTGG
>CAZUHO010000001.1:28154-40932 GCA_964620725.1 uncultured Dehalococcoidales bacterium | reverse complement strand
TGCGGTCTACAATGTAGATATAGCCCTCGTCATCGTAGTAGCCCATATCCCCGGTATGGAGCCAGCCCCCAACGACGTTAGCCTTGGTATCCTCGGGCTTGTGCCAGTATTCCACCATGGTTTGCTTGCTGCGGACTGTTATCTCCCCCACCTCGCCGGACTCAACATCATTACCTTTCTCATCCACGATTCTGACCTGCACCCCGATATCAGGCCGCCCTGCCGACATAAGTTTCTTCTGTTCCTTCTCCGGCCTGTCCAGGACGTTATGGTCATCTTTTGACATGTGGGAGATGGCGGGTCCGCTTTCAGTCTGCCCGTACCCCTGGCCGAAGATAGGGCCGAAAACCTTCATCCCTTTCTTTAATATCTCTAGAGGCATGGGCGAGGCGCCATACCACAGGAACTTCATCGAGCTGAGGTCATATTTATCGGCTTCGGGCAGGTTAAGCATCGCCACCAGGTGGGTGGGCACAAAGTCCATATGGGTAGCCCGCTCCTTTTGAATAATCTGCAGAGTTTTTGCCGGGTCAAAGAATTTCATGATGATATTGCAGCCCGCAGTGTAAAGGGAGGAGCGGAAGTGGGTATTGCCGGCGACATGAAAAAGGGGCGTTATTTGGACACGCCTGTCCCCGGGTTGCAGACCCATATTTATCACCAGGGTCTTGGTGTCTTCTATGAAGCGGCGTTGAGTATAAAGGGCGCCGCGGGGAACACCGGTAGTGCCGCTGGTATAAATGATGCAGATGGGGTCACCCTCCTCTAACTGAATATCAGGCTCTTCTCCGGAGCTTGATGCCAGCAGGTCATCAAAAGCCGTCATGCCCGGGACAGAGGTCTCAAAAGATATAAAATTCTTAACCTTAGATAAACGTGGTTTTAGGGAGTTGGCCATTTCTAATAGCTCCGGCCCCACAAAAATGGTATTGGCTTCTGAATAGTTGATAATATATTCCAGCTCGCTGGCTTGTAAGCGGGGATTAAAGGGCGAGGCAATGAATCCCCCCTTCATTGTTAGCCCGTATACCTCGACAAATCCCAGGCAGCTCCAGGATAGGATGCCAAGCACGTCTCCCTTTTTTACCCCCGTCTTGTGTAAGGCATTAATCAGCTTGTTTACCCTGGCATTGAATTCGGAGAAGGTTATCCTGGTATCTTCATAGACGAAGGCTTCTTGGTCTGGATAAAGGAGCGCATTTCTATAGATTATATCTGCCCAGGTGCCAATGTTATAGCGGGATAGTTCCTTTAGTAAGAGGCGTTTTGTCATAACCTACTCCCTTCTCAAGTTTCAAAAATCTTATCTTGCTACCCCCCTCGTTGTCAAGTTTAAAGGGAAAATGCTGACGAGGCACGGCGCATATGTTATAATATCCCTTTAGTAAGAAGTCAGGGAGGTTTCATGGCTAAAAGGATTTTGATTATTGAGGATGACCCTGCTGTCTTGAGGGCAATGAGCTACATGCTGGAAAAAGAGGGCTATGAGGTGCTCACTGCCATGAACGGCCTTGAGGGTCTGACAAAAGCAAAAGGTGAAAACCCTGACCTCCTTATTCTTGACGTTATGCTACCGGGTATAGATGGCTTTGAGATTTGCCACCGTCTGCGCGCTGAGTCTCAGACTGCCCAGTTACCCATCTTAATGCTCTCAGCCAAGGGGCAGGCTGCTGATAAGTCCATGGGGCTTCAAGTCGGGGCGAATGAATATCTAACCAAGCCGGTAGAGCGGCTGGTGCTGTTAGGCAAGGTAGAAGCCTTGCTGGCAGCAAAAAAATGAAATCACCCGCCGGACTTATTATACAGGATACCCTCTATAGTCTTGAGCAGCTGGTCAAACCCACTGGATTTGTTAAGGTACTCAGTTGCCCCCACTGATAGGGCTTTAACCTTACCCCCAACGTTTTCCACGCCGGTCATTACCACAATAGGGATGCCGGCAGTGTTGGGCTTGTGCTTCAATACCTTCATGGCTTCATAGCCGTCCATTTCTGGCATCACTATGTCCAGTAGGATGAGGTTGGGATGGTGCCCTTCAGCCATTTCTATTGCTTCTTTGCCATCGTAAGCGGTATCAACGGAGAAGCCTTTCTTTTCCAGCCTATATTTTATTGACTTGACCAGGGATTTGTCGTCATCTACCACTAATATCGTTTTGTGAGCATCTTGTATTTGAGTATCTTGCAGCAATCGGTTTATCTTTTCGGTTAGTATCTTCATGGTGAAGGGTTTGGTCATGAAGTCATTTGCTCCCAGCCTATACGCTTTTTCCTTCTCTTCTACTATGGACAGGACTAGTATAGGTATATTTTTGGTAGCAGGGTCATTTTTAAGCACCGCCGTCACGTCGTGCCCGTTTATGTCGGGCATGACAATGTCTAGGGTTATTATGTCGGGGTGGTATTCCCTGGCTAGGTCTATTGCCTCTTTACCTCCTGAGGCTTCAAGCACGTGATAGCCTCTATTGGTAAGTTCATGTTTCAGGAAGCGGCGAATGTTGGCTTCATCATCCACCACCAGAATCTTCTTGCCTTCCTTGCCTCCCTTAGTAACAACCTTGGCTTCTTCCTTCTTAGCTTGGGGGGCTTCGGGGGCTTTGGCTGCTTTCACCTCTTTTTTCTGGGTGATAGGTAAGGTGAATAAAAAGGTGCTGCCCTTACCCGGTTCGCTCTCTACCCAAATCCTGCCGCCGTAGTGCTCTATTATCTCCTTGCAGATTGGCAGGCCCAGGCCGGTTCCCTTGGGTTTGTTTGACAGGGTATCTCCCACTTGCTTGAACTTCTCAAAAACACTTCGCTGGTCTTTTTGGGCAATGCCAATGCCACTATCGGAGACGGAAACCATTACCATGTCAGAGTCTCTCCCTGGCTTATTTCCGTTTTGAAGTTGCGCTTTCACCTGAATCGCCCCTCCATCAGGGGTGAACTTGATGGCATTGCTGAGCAGATTGGTTACCACCTGCACCAGTCTGTCCTTGTCACACAAGATGGTCGGCAGGTCAGCCCCTATATCTGCGCCTACTTTCAGGTTCGTCTCAATAGTGAGAGACTGGGTGGCATTCAAGGCCGTCTGAATAACCTCGTCCAGCGACAGCTCAACAGTTTCCCACTGCATCCGCCCGGCTTCAATCTTGGAGAGGTCAAGAAAATCATTTATCAGCCTGGTCAGGCGGTTACTTTCCTCATTGATGATGGTTAGGAACTCCTTTTGAGTTTCTTTGTCTTCATCGTAGCTCAGCAGAATCTCGGAGAAGCTCTTTATTGAGGTGAGAGGCGTCCTCAGCTCGTGGGATACGGTGGAGAGGAAACTATCCTTCAATTGGTCCAGTTCCTTTAGCTTTTGGTAGGCGTTCTCTAATTCCTCCATCTGATGCTTAAGCTGTTGCTCCATCCGCTTGCGCTCAGTGATGTCCCTGGCAATTGTGATGTGACCAACCGGCTTGCTCGAAGTATCCTTGAGCGCACTGGTGCTTAACTCGCCGGGGAACTCAGTGCCGTCAGCTTTAAGCAGGGTGTATTCCATGTTTTTGATTTTTCCCCGTTTTAAAGCTTGTTGCATGTTGGCGGTTATCCTCTCGTGGTCGCGAGGGGCAACCAGTTTAGAGGCGCTCTTGCCAAAGAGTTCACCCTTAGACTTGTAGCCGTGCATCTCCACTGCTCTTTGGTTTACTTCGGTAATGACACCGTTCAAATCGATGACTAATATGCCATCGGTCATAGACTCAAACATTGTCTGTAGCTGTTCCTGGCTCTGCCTTAGCGCCTCCTCTGCCTGCTTGCGCTCGGTGATGTCCATGAAGTTTCCCAGGGTTGCCCGTTTCCCCTTGTATTGAATGGAGGTAACCGTCTCTGTAGCCCACAGAGTATCCCCATTCTTGACAATATATCTTAACTCGTAAGGGGTAAGGCGCTTGCCCTTTAACATTGCTACTGCGCTTTCTCTAACTCGCTCCTTATCTCCGGGATGGACAAGCTTCAAGGATTCTGTACCCACGAGCTTATCTTCGCTGAAGCCGGTATATTTCTGAAACTGCGGGTTTACAAAGACAAACTTCCCATCCTGGACGATGTAAACACCCACCGGTGAGCTATTGGCTAGGGTTCGGTAGAGTTCCTCTGCCTGCTTGCGTTCAGTGATATCGGCAATCACAACAATTCTGCACGGCTCACCCCCGACATTTATTGGCTCGGCCGAGGCCAGCCCTATCCGTATCTCCCCTGACTTCATACGGGAGTGAAACTCTTCATTATAAGTCTTGCCTTGCTCCTGCAGTTTTTTGATCCATCGTTTCAGCTCCTCTTCATTCACCCAGAGGTCAAGTTCAGCTGCGGAGTGGTCAATCACTTCTTCGCGGGTATAACCAGTAAAACGGGTGAAAGCTTCATTAATTTCAATAAATTTGCTATCTTTAAGCGAAGTGATGCAAATTGCATCAGCAATGGAGTGGAAGGCCTTGGAGAACTTCTCCTCACTCTCCCGCAGTGCCTCCTCCGTCTGCTTGCGCTCGGTGATGTCAAGCCAGTTGAAAATGAAATAAATCGTCTTTCCCTTGTGCACTACCGATGCCGAGTTTATCTCCACCCAGAAACGCCCCCCGTTCTTCTTCTGGAAATTCCGCTCGGTTCTTCCGCCTTCCATTGCTAAGCGTTTTTTAAAGGCGGCAACGATTTCCTCCCCTTGCTCTTCGGGCCACCATGGGTACGGAGGCTTCCTGCCCGCAATTTCGGCTAGGGTAAAGCCGGTTAGCTTTTCAAAGGCTGGATTTACATATTTTATTGAGGTGTCAGGATTAATAACTGATATTGGGTTCGGTGAATTTGCCAGCAGGCTGGAGCTGAATTCCTGGCTCTCTCTCAGTGCCTCCTCAGTTTGCTTGCGCTCAGTGGTGTTATTCTGCGTATTAATTTTTTGTTTCATGTCCATCTCCCAGTATTTCCTTGACTTTGTCAACAACCGCCTTCAGGCTGAAAGGCTTGGTCATGAACTCATCGGCGCCAGCGCTCAAGCCCTTTTCCCTGTCTGCCTCCTGACCCTTTGCCGTCAGCATGATGATGTGAATATCGCTCAAACTTGAATTATTCTTCACCTCCTGGCATACTTCATAGCCGTTTTTCTTTGGCATCATCACATCAAGGAGCATCAACCTTGGTTTTGACTCCTGGATCTTGGTCATTGCCTCTTTGCCGTTGGTGGCTGAGGACACATTGTATCCCTCTTTCTCCAAGACAAATGTGAGCGACCTGATGACGTGGGGTTCATCGTCCACCACCAGTATTTTCCTGTCTTGGGTAGCCGGTGCCTCGTTATTCATAATTACCTTCTCCATGATTACCCTCCTTTCTTCATGTCACGGTTAGGCTTGGTGAGCTCTTCTCATGATGCCCCTCAAGCATCCCCTTTAATTCTTCGTTATCCGGACTTCGAGCCATTGCTTCTTCTCGGCTTATGATTCCGTTGCGGTAAAGTCCGAGAAGCGCCTGGTTCATGGTCTGCATGCCATATTCGGAACCGGTATGTATGGCATTCATTATCTGGTAGGTCCTTCCCTCCCTGATGAGATTCCTGATGGCTGGGGTGGCTACCATTACCTCCACGGCGGCAACACGTTCTGAGCCATCCTTTCTCGGTACCAGGGCTTGATAGAGTACTCCTTCAATTATAGTTGAAAGCTGGGTGCGCACCTGTTGCTGCTGGTGGGGAGGGAAGACGTCAATAAATCGGTCAATGGCGCGGGGGGCACTGGAGGTATGCAGGGTGGTGAGAACCAGATGGCCGGTTTCAGCGGCAGTCAATGTCGTGCCCATTGTCTCCAGGTCTCGCATCTCCCCCACCAGTATCACGTCCGGGTCTTCTCGTAGGGCGTGCTTCAGGGCGTTGGCAAAAGACCTGGTATCTCTGCCCAGCTCTCGTTGAGAAAATACACAGCTTATATCCTGGTGGACAAACTCAATGGGGTCTTCAATGGTGATGACCTTACGCTTCGCCTTCTGGTTGAGATGGTTCATCATCGCCGCCAGTGTCGTTGACTTGCCGCAGCCTGCCGGCCCGGTAACCACGATCAGGCCGCTAGGTTTCAGGACCAGGCTCTTACATACCTCGGGCAACCCCAGCTCCTCTATGGTCGGTATCTGCGCTCGGATGGGGCGACAGACAAGACTGATTGTGCCATCTTGGAGGTAGGCATTGACCCGGAAGCGGCCAATGCCATCGGTCTGGTAGGCAAAGTCCAGCTCCAGCTCTCGGGCGAAGGACTCCCTTTGCTCGTAGGTAGCTACCTCCTCAAAGAACCGCTTCATATCCTCGGCTGCCACCTCGGGCGTCTCCTTTTGCGGAGCAAGCTCCCCGTTAATGCGGAGAACAGGGACTCCGCCGACCTTGAGGTGCAAATCTGAGGCACCCCTGGTCACTATCATTCTAAGTAGCTCATCAATGTGCATCCTTTCATCTCCTCTTGGTGCTACTTACTGATAACAATAGCGAAAGATATCGTTGAAATTCCCAAGTTCTCTACCTCATTAATATTAGAAATGCGGACTTCAGAGAATCCCAGTTGTTCCTCCAGAGTCTCGGCGTAGCTGATGACCTTGGAGGCGGAATCAGTCTCCCCCTCAATCGTGATCTGGTCGGTGCCCATCTTTATAGATGTGAAATGGGTCGAAGATGGAAGAGCCCCGGTGACCAGTGTTAGATTATTAGCGATTTCACCCCGTTTACCCAGAATGTATTGATGTTCCTGTTTGAAGGCTTCGGCATCGGCAACTATTTCATTTATAGTCTTGGTAGTCTCGCTTGCCTCATTAAGAGCCAGCCGAGCTTCGTGGAGTTGCTGGCTAACCGTGCTGAAGGCGGTTTGTAGGCTCATGGTTTCAGCCTTGGCCTGAGTATTGAGCTGGTACAAGCCAAAGGCAAGGCCGAGGGCGATGGTTAGAGCCAGGGGGAGAAGTATGCGTTTCTTTGACACCGGGCGGGCTTTAGCCCTGTATTTATCAGCCAGTATATTGAGGTTGATATCGTGGAAGCCGTTAGCAGCCCCTTTTGCCGCCTTCGGCGGCGTCTTTTTGAGAGCCAGACCCATATTGGTGGCATATAGGGCCGGGGGTAGGGCAGAGGGGAATTCCAGTGGTGGCACCAGTGATTTGACCGGGTATCCGGTCTCAGCCTGGATAAGCCTGCTGGTGGTGACATCAGTGGCTAGCTCTCCGGCCAGCAGCAGGGGTGTGGTTGGGCTGAGGGGGGTTTGGGGGTGGCTGGTGTTATAGAACTTCACTGTTCTTGATAACTCATCGGATAGCCGATGAATGTTATCTTCCAGATTTGCTCCTTCCCCTCTTGGTGTTATGGTGTGGATAACGGTGGGAATGCCTTTGGCTACCAGAACAATATCGAAGCAGTCTGGCTCCAAGTCTACGATTAAGGCATCTCCCCGGTTGGCTGCCCTGGCCAGCGCCAGCGGCTTTAGCTCCACGATGTAAGGCTCTATTCCAGCCTCAGCTAGTGTCTGGATCACGGCATCGACGGGATTCCGAGGCACGCCTAGGACAAAATAGTCCAGCTCTTCCTGCTTGCCGTTGATAGCCTGCCATGAAAGATAGAGCTCCTCTAGAGGCAGTGGTATTTCCTGCCTCGCCGAGCGCTGGATAGCCTCCTCCATGAGGGCAGACTTCGTCTTGGGAAGGCTCAGAATGCGGTAGGTGAAGGATAGGCCAGTGAGGCTGGTAATAACTTTCTGCTTGGGGACCTTCGCTGATTTAAATAGTGAGCTGATGATTGCCCCCACCGCTTTCGGCTGCAGGATAAACCCATCCTTGACCAGCCCCGGCGCCAGGGGTGCGCTTCCCCACCTCTCTACCTGATTTCCCTTCACCGAGAGAAGCCTTATACTGGTGGCAGTGATATTTAGCGTGACATACATTATTATAGGTCTCCTTAATCAGAGCTTAGGGAGCGGGTATAGATAGCCAGTTCCAGGCTACCGGTGACTGGTATGATTCCGTCCTCAGACTCCTCGCTGCTCCTGGTAGCACTCAGTTCCTCAATGATAAGGGTGGTATACTCTCCTTCTTCTAATTCGTTAGCGAAGGTCGTTATTTCTGGTAAGCTTCCCTCAACGGCTAAGGTAAGCCGCAAGACAGGATAGCTATGTTTCCCAACCATCTCTACCGCCCATGGTTCGGTTGCCATAGGAGTAGCGTCAACCCCGCAGGCACTGGCTACTCCAAGGATAGTATTGATGAGCTGGGTGGTGTTTATCTCGCTGGGGAATGAGCTTTGCTCGGCAGTTAAGCTGGTTTGAGCCTCGGCTAATTGCTGCTCCAGGCCTTCAGGGGGCTGGGGTATTTCTCTAAGTGTTTGGCTAACCTCGGAGATTTGGGCAGTCAGCTCTTCTTGCTCCTGGCGCTGATCGAGATAGCCCATGCCGAGGACGGCGTAGACCATCACCAAGACAACAATGAAGGCGGTAACAAGTAGCCTGCCCTTGGCTACTATCGCTTTCACTCCCCGACCTTTTGCCTTTGTAGTGCTGGAACTGGTTTGCTCTATTCTATCTGCCATGAGATTACCCTCGTTGCCATGTAGCTGGCAGTTGCCCTTGCTGTGATGGTACGCTCGCCTTGCTGTGCCCTGATATCGTAGCTGGCGATGGGATAGGTGATAGTAATTGTGCCCGGCCCATAATATGGTACTTCTTCACCCTCTTCGTCATAGGCGCGGAGCTGGACCTTAATTCGCCGGTCGGGCTGCCCCGGGCTTACCGGTCCCACCGGTGCGGTGTAGGGGGAGCTTCCCGAAGAGCCGGGTGCCCCCACTAGTTTAATCCTGATAATAGGCGCAGCACATTCAACTATAACCAGGACGGTGCCTGTATCTGTTGCCCGGAACGGGTAATAAACCCAGTCTGGTCCGGTTGACCATGTCGGTATTATCGTCTCGGTGACTCCGTTACCTCCACTATCAGTGGGGTAGGTGATGGTGATAGTGATTGGGCCGGGTCCCATCGGGCCGTACTTACTCGTTTTCGGTAGTTTAACCCGGACAGTGCATGAGCTGGAGTAGTCAGTTTCAAAGGTGGCTACATATGGACCGTCTCCCTTGAAGCTCTGCGTTGGCCTTGATGGATTTTTCAGCTTGATTTGCACATTCTGGGAAGCAGTGATGTTATCAATGGTCACGGTCAGAGTGCCGGGCACTACCGGGCCGACTAGGTAGTCATGCCAACCTTTGCCGTCCTGCCACTCCGGCGTTATCGTTGCCGTACCTCCGCCGGCACTTTCAACATATCGTATTTCGGTGGTGGGGAAAGAATCCCCGTTTATCCAGGTGGGTAGGGGTTGGAGGGAGGCGGTATGATAGTTAGTATTGGTGGTGAGCACTGGATTTGCCTTTAGCCGCCATAGTGCCCACTCAACCCCGGCATCGCAGGAATATTTCTCGATTATCGCCTCGCCGTAGGTTCTGGAACCGATCATGGCGCTACTGACGTGGCCGAGGAAGGGAGATACCAAAAGCACGCCCGCTGCCAGGACGAGTAAAGCCAGGGGAAGGGCTTGTCCTAGTTCGCTCTTTCTCATTCCACCCTCCATATGCCCGTAGACGGGTCGGTTGGCCGAAGGCAAATCTTGTACTCCCTCTCTTCACTTACATTCGGTCTCCCCTCAGGAGCTGAGGTTACAGTCATGGTAATGATGCGCTCCTCGCGGTCTTCGTAATAAGGACCGGCGGTGATACGCTCCGTGCGCTCCTCAACGAGGAATTCAAGGGCGGTTATATGCCGCGCCAGTGTCATCTGAGACTCGTCATCGGTGCGGAGGAGCTCACTGCCTACCATGGCGTAGATGACCTGGGAGCTGTCGGATAGGGTCAGTACCAGCTCACTGCCACCACTGGCGGTTCTTGCCATCTGCCCGTCAAGGTTCACCCAGTGGGCGGTGTTCTGAAGCTCGTGGGTGGCGGTCATCTTATCGCTGCCATATTCGGTGACATTGAGAATCTGGTAGACAGCCGTCCCCAGAAAAGCGACGATAAGCCCGGTGATAGCCACCGTTACCAGTAGTTCTGGTAAGCTAAACCCTTCCTGACTCTTCATCGTCTCACCTTGTAGCCCTCAATTGTCAGCAGCTCAACTCCCTCTCGGGAGATGGTTACCGTTATTTTCTGTATGTCAGGGTCACCACCGGCTTGAGGTATTTGGCTGACCACAACCGAGATGCCATATCCCTCGGGCAGGGTGATGGGGTTGGGATTATAATCTTCGTCATAGGTGTCAACCTGGGGATAGGTGGTTGCCCCCGGCTGGTACGGATAATTTTTGACATATTCCAGTTGAGTGTGCGCCAGGCTCTGCGCCACCACTATTTGGTCATCCTCACGCACGGCAATGGCTCCCGTTGACAGGGACAATACGAAAGAGGTGGCGGCAATCCCCAGGATGGCAACGGCGGCTAGGGACTCAACCAGCCCTATCCCGGTCTCGTCTTGAAGCCTGGCTTTTAGCCGTCTGAACCAACGCTTTATAGTTTCCCCGTGTCCACTCATTATATCGACCTCAATATGGAGTACAGCGGTGTTATCAGTGAGAGAGCAATAAAGGCGACCACCAGCCCGATGACTATGGTCAAGAATGGCTCTATCATTGATACCAGGGTGTTGATTCTTTGCTCAACCCGCTCTTCATAGTAGTTAGCCAGGGTGGTGAGGGTGGAGTCCATGGTACCTGTCGTCTCCCCCACGGCTACCATCTCCACCAGAAGTTTAGGGAATAACTCGTTCTGAGCCATCGGCTTAGACCAACCCTGCCCCTGAAGCAGCTTCTCTCTGACATCATTTAGTGCCTGGCGGATAATCCTGTTTCCTGAAGTTTGCATGGCGACATCCATTACCTGCGGTAATGGCAGCCCCGCTTTGAGCAGCATTGATGTTATCTGGCAGAATTGGCACATATTGTGCTCTATGTTGATAGAGCCAATCAGCGGCATCTTCAACTTTAGTCTGTCCATGGCCAGTTTTCCCGCCGGCAGCCTCAGGTAAACCAGGATTGAAATTACCAGGACAAAGGCTCCCCATAGCAGGTAAAACTTATAGTTAATGACGAAGTCGGCGGTAGAAATGAGCATCGTCGTCGCCAGGGGCAGCTCAGCGCCCAGTGAGTCAAATAGTCCAATAAGTGGCGGCAGGGCTACGGTGATGAGCAGGACAAAGACCCCGACGGCCATAAGCAATACCATGACCGGATATACCAGGGCGCGTTTTACCTTGCTGGTGGTTGCTGACCGCTTCTCCATGTAGGAGGCTACCTGCCTGAGACCTACTTCAAGGTTTCCTGCCTGTTCACTGGCTTTAACCACCTGGCAGTAGGTGTAGGAGAACGCCTCTGGATAGTTGCTCAGCGCTTGAGAGAAGGAGTCACCTCCTTGAAGTTCCTCAACCAGCCCGGCGATTACTTTTTTGAACGCCTCCCGGGGAGCCTGTTCCCTGAGTAGTTCCAGGGCGGTGAGGATGGTAACTCCGGACTCAATCAGGGTAGCTAGCTGGTTGGAGAAATCAATTACATCCTGAGTCTTAACCCCAAAGAAGGTGGGGAATATTGTCTCCAGGCTCAGGTGCGGGCGTGTCTCTTTCAGGCTGAGGACACGCTGATACCCCGCCCGGTAGAGGGCTTCCTCTGCCATATTCTCTGAAGTGGCGTCTATGTTGCCCTGCACAATCTTTTTATCTAGGGTATAGGCGGTAAACTGATACATGCTCCCCCCTTATAAGCCAATGGAGAATACGCTCCTTAGCACCTCACTCACTGAGGTGATGCCTTCCTTTACCTTCATCATTCCGTCATGCTTCATGGTTATCATTCCTTCTTTAAGTGCCTGCGTCCTGATATCACCGGCACTGGCGTTGCTTAGCAGCATCCGTCTAATCCCCTCGCTCATAATCAGGAGTTCAAAAAGCCCGGTCCGCCCCCGGTAGCCGGTGTTGGCGCATAGGTTACAGCCTGCCCCACCATAAAAGGTAGCTGGCAGCTGCTTCATTTCCTCTTCGTAGGCTATCTGCTCCTCCACCGATGGTTTATAAGGAGCACGGCAGTGAGTGCAGAGGCGGCGAATCATCCGCTGGGCGACAACGCCCACCAACGTTGAGGAAACAAGATAGGGCTCCACACCCAGGTCCAGCAGGCGGAAGAGAACGCTAACGGCGTCGTTGGCGTGGATTGAAGAAAGCACCAGGTGCCCGGTCAGAGCCGCCTGGACGGCGGTGGTTGCCGTGTCTTTATCCCGTATTTCGCCGACCATAATAATATCGGGGTCATGCCGCATGATAGCCCGCAGACCGCTGGCGAAGGTAATCCCGGCCTTGGTGTTAACCTGGGTCTGATTGACGTCTATAAAACGGTACTCAATGGGGTCTTCAATGGTCAGCATATTACGTTCGCTTTCACCAAGCTGGCTGATTGATGCATATAGAGTGGTTGTCTTGCCTGAGCCCGTAGGACCGCCGGCCAGTATCAAGCCGAAGGGGCACTTCAGCATCGTCTGGTACTTCTTTAGGGCATCAGGCAGCAGACCAAGCTCAGGTAAGGTGAAAAGTGACATGGACTTGTCCAGGATGCGCAGGCTCACCCTCTCCCCGCAGGCCGTTTCCAGGGTGGCGGCACGAATATCAACATCCCTTTCTCCCACCTTGATTGAGAATTGGCCGTCCTGAGGGCGTCTTTGCTCGGCAATGTTCATGTCAGCCAGAATCTTGACCCTGGACACCAGCGGGGTGTGAGCGCTGAGGGGCAGGGAAA
>CAZUHO010000001.1:21481-28054 GCA_964620725.1 uncultured Dehalococcoidales bacterium | reverse complement strand
GCCAGAATCTTGACCCTGGACACCAGCGGGGTGTGAGCGCTGAGGGGCAGGGAAAACATATCATGGAGGATGCCGTCAATGCGGTAGCGGATTTGTAGCTTGTCCTCACGCGGTTCAATGTGAACATCCGAGGCTCTGTCCCTGACCGCTTGCGTGAGAAGCAGGTCAAGGGTTTGGGCAATGGGTGTCCGGGCAATAAGTTCCGGCGTGACCTCGGCTTCTTCTACAGTAGTGGTAGGGGCAAACTGCTTTACCTGTTTCTGTATTTCACCGCTGGAGCGGTAGTTGAGGTCAATCGCCCGCTCAATATCAGAGGGTACGCCAAGTGCTACCTCAACCCTCATCTTTGCCTGCGTTTTGATATCCTCAATAGTATGGATGTCTTCAGGGTCAGCCATGACCACTACCAGGGCATCACCAACCACGTCCAGTGGAATAAGGGTATGTTTTCTAGCCATATCTTCCGGGATTAGCTGCAGGGCGTTAGGTTGAATCATGTGCCTTTTAAGGTCAATCAGGGGTAGATTTAGCCCCACGCTAAGCACTGCCGCCAGCTCCTCAGCTTTGATTAGTCCCAGCTTTATCAGAATCTCGCCCAGTTTTCCTCCCTGCTGTTGCTGCAGCTTCAGGGCACCCTCTAATTGCTCGGCGGTAATGAGCTTGTTCTCAATTAGCATTTCGCCCAGAGTTTTTTTGGTTGTTTTGGCGGCGGATATTGCTTCCTTGTCGCTTTCCATGTTCCTTTCCTTATTCAGCTAATAATATGGCTAGCCACCTCTCTTATTGACGAGGCCATGGGGCAATTGGGGTTAGAGATTATTAGCGGAGCGGTGCCAGGCACAAGTTCAAGGGAGGCTTTGGTGTCGTAGGGTATGATTCCCAGCAACCTGACCTTGGCGTTCAGCTCTATAATGGACTTCATGTTAGTCAGCGCCTCCTCGGGAAATGTCGCTTCCCGGTCGATGACCACTGCCCCCAATCGGTCTTTAGCGACGCCTATCTTTTGTAGAAGGGCGGCAGTGGAGGTAAGGTCGGACAGGGCGCCAGCTTTGAAATCGGTGACAATGACGACGAGGTCACATTTGGTTATGGTTGCCTTGCCTAAATCGGAGGGCGGAGTTGGCATGTCTATTAGAAGGTAATCGCTCACCTCCCGTAGTCTCCCCAATAGTAGATTAACAGCGGTGGGCGAGAACTCTCTGTGCTCTTCACAGGGGTGTGGGATGGCTAGTACCCTTACGCCGATGTGGTGAACTATTAGTGCTGCCTCCAGCTCCCGATGTTTAAGAGTATCTATGGGTTTAACTAGAAGCTCGGTGATGTTGTTCTCCGGCTTGAGTCCAAGGTGCTCGATGAGGTTGCCATTTTGGGAGCAGAGGTCAGTCACAATAACCCGTTTACCCTGCTGCGATAAAGTGACGGCGACATTGACCAACATTGTGGTTGTCCCCACCCCTTCTTTTGTACCGAGGAAGGCGATCATTTTTGACTTGGTTGCCGTCTTTCGGGCGAGCAGGGACTCTATCCGGCTTACCAGCTGGCGGGGGGCTACCGGTTTGGTAACGTAATCGTCGGCGCCTACCTTCATCCCGGTAGCTTTGTCTGTTTCCTGAGCCTTGCCCGAGAGCATCAGGACGGGCAGGTGGGTGGTTTGGGGCTCGGAGCGCAGGCGATGGCAAACCTCGAAGCCGTCTATCCCGGGTAGCATAATATCCAGGATGAGGAGGTCCGGCTCTTCACTCCGGGCTTTGCTTATCCCTTCCAGCCCGTTTTTTGCCAGCAGCACTTCGTAGCCCTCTTTGCGGAGGGTATACTCTATGAGCCTTAAGGCAATGGCGTCATCTTCAATAACCAGAATTTTCTTGCTCATAAGAACCCCCTCTAACACTTTCTTGGTTTGTCCCATTTCCTGCTTCTTCAAGGAATACTCCGCTACTGATAACCCTAGTGGCCTCGGATTTGATTCTGTTTACGTCGCTCTCGGTAAATAGTCTCCAACCCTTTCTGTCTCTAGGCATTACGTCTTCAAGGATGCCCGCCTTGAGCCAGCGGAAGAGAGTGGCTCGGCTTACGCCAGCCATCTGGCAGGCCTCCAGGGTTCGGTAATACATTTGACCGTTGATTTTTATTGCCACGTCTTAAAGTCTCCCGAGACGTCTCAAGATTGGGCAGGAATTATTCGTAGTCTTAAACTCTTCTGAAGCCTCCTGAGACGTCTCTAAAGGGCAAAAAATTATTCGTAGCCGGTAGTGACTTGCGCCACCAACCCTGTGGAATCGCAGGAGTAGGTGCCATTACTTTTTTGCGTCCGCAGGAAGTTGGGGTACAACGGCTTGCCGGTAGGGAAAGACGCCATATTATTGGTGGCTGAGGTGCCTGTAACTGAGGTTAAACCTTCCTTCGCCATCATGGTGTCCATGGCGGTCTGGATGGTTACCCACTCCGCCTTTGCCCCCTCTGCCTCGCCGCTACCAACTAGCCCGCTGACATTTGGCAAAACAACGGCCGCCAGCACCCCAATAATGCCGATGACAATGAGTAGCTCGATTAGGGTGAAGCCGCTGTTGCCCCGGTGACTCCTTTGAAGTAATTTCCTCACGGTTATCCTCCCTTTGTCTTTGTTTCTTACTTATTTTCTGGTCTTGACAATTGACCACAATATAGCAATTTATTGCCTAGTGTCAACAAGAAAACCTCTTATTTAGCTATACCAAAGTACTAATACTTACTAAAGTACTAACGCCTTAGGCGTGAGTTACGGGAGGCGTGCAGTTTGGCTATCAATGATTTATAATGCCGACAAAAGATGAAAAGAATCTGGCATATACCTCTCTTGGCAGCAATTTGTTGGTATGTTGTAGCGTCCAGCCTGTTGCTGTCCTATTCCCCAGCTGTTGTTTTCCAGCCAAGGGAGGAGGCACCACCACCTGCTCGGGAGACGGGGGGAGCCTTTATCTCTGGCACGTCAGCTGGAGATGCCGAAACACTAAATTGGATTCTGGCCGCCGATAGCGCTTCCTTTGGCTACGTTGGGCATACCGTGGACTCTTTAGTTAGCTATGACAATGAGTGGCGCGTTCAGTTGCGGACGGCAGCTAGGGATGTTGAGGTAAGTGAAAGTGGTCTGGTTTATACGGTGACCATCAGGGACGACTTAGTGTGGAGCGATGGCTCTAAGGTTACCGCTGAAGATTATGTATATACCTTAAGAAATTTGATGCTCTCCGACTGGCTCAATTACCCCTACAAGAGCGACTGGCAGGAAGAGGTTGGGGGCGAGATAGCATTTATCACCCCCGAGGTGGTTGATGAGACTACCTTTACCATAACCCGCCAGACGGTTGACCCCGAGTTCATCTATACGGTGCGCAACTTGATTCCCTACCCCAAATACATTGCCGTCAACTACGAGGGTGATATTGAAGCCTTTACCCAGGCTCCGGAGTTCAACAATTTGACCTATACCGGCAACCTGGGACCGTATAAGTTCGGGGAATGGCTGAGAAATGACAAGTTTGTCGCTGAGCGCAACCCCGATTACTATCTGGGCAAGTATACCGACGCTCCCTATTTTGAGCAGTATATCGTGAAGCTCTTTGGCACCTCGGCTACAGTCCACGCCGCCCTGGAGGCGGGGGATATTACCTATACCGGCATTGACCCGGACAAGGTAAGCAAGTTCAAGAATATGGAGGGGATTAATGTCTATACCGTGCCCACTACCGGCTATCTCTTCCTGGCTTATAACTTGAGGGACAATGGCTGGGGGGGGCTAAAGATAAGAGAGGTAAGACAAGCCCTGTCCCTGGCGGTAAGCAAGGAGCTGATAATAGAGCAGGTGCTCTACGGCTTTGGTGAGCCTGCCTACAGCTTTATTCCCAAGGTTTCACCCTGGTATGTGGACGAGGGTGTCGCCAGATACGGGGTGGAGCCCCTTCTCGATGAGGAGGAGGCTAGGGAGTTGCTCCTTAGCGCCGGTTATGATGAACCAATTGAGCTGACCCTGGTAACTAACGCTGGCAACGAGCAACGGGAAGACATCGGCTACCTGGTCAAGGAGCAGCTATCGGCGGTTGGCATTGAGGTGGAACTCAAGTTTGTCCCCTGGGCAACCCTGCTCCGGAAATACCTGATGAACAAGACGCCGGGCACAGACGAGGAGCCGAGGTACAATAATGGCCCTGGCGCAGTAAGCGAAGAGTCCTGGGACCTGATGGTGATGGGCTTCAACACCAACCCCCTTTCACCCTCAGGGCAGGATGTCTTCTACTCAACTAACGGGGGCTTAAACTTCTTCGGCTATTCCAGTACCCAGGTTGATGAGCTGTTAAAGAGGATAAAGTCAGAGGAAGCCCTCGATGAGGAAGCGCGCCGGGAATTATATACTGAGCTATCGCAACTGGTTTCCGAAGAGCAACCGGTGGACTTCTTGGTTTTCCAGCTGGCGAATGTTGGTTTCCAGGATAATGTCAAGGGGATAGAACCAGGCATAAACATGGGCTATAACTACCACCTGTGGTATTTCGAGTAGCCCTTTCAATCTCTAGGTAGAACCAATGAGGAAGACCTGGCTCAGGGATTACATCCTTAAACGGCTGTTTTATGCCGTAATTATTGCCTGGGGAGTATTGACCATTACCTTCCTTCTGGTCAGGCTCGGTCCGAGTTCACCCGCCGATAAGTATCTGACCAACCTCGCCACCCGCGGGGAAGACCCGACCCAGGCGATTGCGGCTATAGAAGCCAGATACGGTCTTGATGCGCCGATATATGAGCAATACCTAGATTACATGGGTAATCTATTGCAGGGGGACTGGGGGTGGTCTTTCAGCACTTCAATGCCGGTGATTGAGCTGATTAAAGTCCACTGGATTTACTCCTTCCAGCTAATCTTACTAAGCACTATCTTGGCTGCTTTAATCGGTATCCTGATTGGCATTTATTCCGCCGTCAGGCAGTACAGCAAGACCGATTACATCGCTACCTTTTTCTCCTTCATTGGGATATCCATACCCAATTTCTGGCTGGGGGTGATGCTTATCTTGCTCTTTTCGGTGCAGCTGGGGCTGTTTAAGACCTACTATGATACCAGCGTCCCCCTCCTCTCCCTGGCTAATCTCAAGCAGCTGATTTTACCGGTGGTTACCCTGGGCACGGGGATGATGGCGGGCTATACCCGATATACCCGCTCGGCGATGCTGGACAATCTGAGGAAGGACTTTGTCCGGACGGCAAGGGCTAAGGGCTTGCCGGAGAGGACGGTCATCGGCAAGCATGTCTTCCGCAATGCCGTCCTGCCCCTGGTTACTATCATAATGTTTGACCTGGGCAGTATTGTCTTTGGCGGGGCTTACCTCACTGAGATTATCTTCGGCATTCCCGGTCTGGGCAGGATTTCTTTCAATGCTATCTTCGCCGATGATTATGCCGTGGTGGTGGCGATAACCCTTATCTCGGCTTTCCTGGTACTTTTCATTAACCTGGCTACCGATGTCGCCTATGCTTACCTTGACCCCCGAATAAGATATGATTAAAAGATATGACTAAAAAGGGAATTAAACGGCTGGCGGGGAAGGTTGGCGGTATTAAGAACCTGATTCTTATACCGCTGGCTGCCCTCTGGCTTTTAACCCTGCTACTGGATATCTTCGTCGTGGAGAAGATTTTTGACCCGCTTGGCTATTTGTATATTGCCATTGGTATAGTCGCTCTCCTCTATGTGGTCTGGCCCCTTTACACTGGCCGCAGGCTGGTGCAGTACTACTGGCAGAGGGTGAAGAGGAATCGGCTGGCGGTGGCTGGGCTGGCTTTTATTCTGTTTTTGATTCTCCTGGCTTTAATCGGTCCCCTTTTTACCCCCGACCCTACGGCAGCCAACTTTGAAGAGAAGAACATGCCGCCCGTCGGCTTTAGTATCGAGGAATCAGTTTATAAAGCCGAGACGGGGCAGTTTATTACCAAGACGACCAGCGGTAGCTGGGAGCATCCCCTGGGCACCGATAATAAGGGCCGGGATTTGCTGGCGATGATAATATCCGGTGCCGGGGTCTCGCTGCAAGTCGGCTTGCTCGCCACCGGCATTGCCGTCGCCCTGGGGACGCTTATCGGCGTCGTATCCGCCTATTTAGGCGGCAAGGTGGACAATATCCTGATGAGGCTCACCGATATTATGATGACCTTCCCCTTCTTTCTATTGCTGGTGTTTATTATCTTCATCTTCGGTCCCAGTCTGGCTTTTATCGTCCTCGTCATCGGTCTCACCGGCTGGACGGGGACAGCCCGCTTAATCAGGAGTGAGACCCTTTCCCTGAGGACGCGGGAGTTTATCCTGGCGGCTAAAGCCCTGGGGGCGAGCGATGGCAGAATTGTCCTGGCTCACCTTATACCTAATGTCGTCAGCCTGATTGTGGTAATCGCCACCCTCTCCATCCCGGGGGTGATTCTGGCTGAAGCCGCCCTGAGCTTTATCGGCCTGGGCGACCCGTCGGTAACCAGCTGGGGGATGATATTAAGGGCGGGGCAGCAGAGCCTTGACATCACCTGGTGGGTGGCGGTGATGCCGGGGGTTATGCT
>CAZUHO010000001.1:18407-21381 GCA_964620725.1 uncultured Dehalococcoidales bacterium | reverse complement strand
GGCAGCAGAGCCTTGACATCACCTGGTGGGTGGCGGTGATGCCGGGGGTTATGCTTTTCCTCACTGTCCTTGCCTTCAACTTTGTCGGTGATGGGCTCAGGGATGCCTTTGACCCCCGGAGCAGTGTTTAGAATATGAAAGAGGTAATTTTAAGCGTTAAAGACCTCAAGACCTACTTTTTCACCAAGCGCGGTGTTGTCCGGGCGGTGGATGGGGTTAGCTTTGACCTGGTAAAGGGCGAATGTCTGTGCCTGGTTGGTGAGTCCGGCTGCGGCAAGACGGTAACCGCCCTCTCCATTCTGGGTCTAATCGACAGCCCGCCGGGCAGGATAGTGGGAGGGGAGATATTTTACGATAGTACGGACCTCACCAAAAGCTCTGCCGAGCGGCTGAGGCATATCAGGGGCAAAGAGATTGCCATGATATTCCAGGACGCGCAATCAGCCCTGAATCCGGTCTTTACTATTGGCGACCAGATAGAGGAGCAGATAAAGCTCCACCTGAAGGTGAGCCAGCGTAGAGCGAAAAACAGGGCGATAAACCTTTTAAAAGAGGTGGGCATACCGTCGCCGGAGGAGGTAGCTAGCTACTATCCGCACCAGTTGTCCGGGGGCATGAGACAGAGGGCGATGATAGCCATGGGACTCTCCTGCGACCCGCAGCTCCTTATTGCTGATGAACCGACCACCGCCGTTGATGTCACCATAAAGGCTCAGATAATAGACATCTTTCGCCGGCTCAAGGAAAGCCGGAAGATGTCTCTCCTTTTTATAACCCATGAGCTGGGCATAGTTTCCGAAATCGGCGACAGGATTGTGGTCATGTATGCCGGTAAGGTAGCTGAGACTGCCCCCGCCGCCGAGCTGTTAAAAAATCCAAAACATCCCTACACCTCCGGTTTGATTAAGTGTCTACCTGACATAACGAAAGAGAAGGAGAGGCTAGAGTCCATACCGGGGACGGTGCCTAGCCTTATTGATCCCCCCGGCGGCTGCCTTTTCCACCCCCGCTGTAAGAGGGCAATGGCTATCTGCCAAAAGGAAGAGCCGCCGCCGGTTGTTATTAGCCGGGGGCACACCGTTTTCTGCCACCTCTATTAAAAGATGATGCTGAACCACAAATTATTAAAGGTAGAGGATTTAAAGAAGTACTACCCGGTTAGCGGCGGGCTGCTCTACCGCCACCTCGGTGATATTAAGGCGGTGGACGGCGTCTCCTTCTATATAAAGGAAGGGGAGACCCTGGGGCTGGTGGGGGAGTCGGGGTGCGGCAAGTCCACCCTGGGCAGGACGATAATAAGGCTGGAGGAACCGACGGCAGGGAAGATTATCTACCGCCGGACTGATATTGCCAAGCTGGACAGGAAGCAACTGAGGGGGCTGCGCAAGGAAATCCAGATTATATTTCAGGACCCCCAGTCCTCCCTTGACCCCAGGATGACCATAGGTCAGTCCATAGGCGAGGCTCTGCTCATACACGGCTTAAAGGATGAGAGGAAGCGGGGGCAGATGGTGACCGATATGCTGGAGCGGGTGGGGCTGGAGGCACAGCATGCCCTGCGCTATCCCCATGAGTTTAGTAGCGGGCAGAGGCAGCGCATCGGCATTGCCCGGGCTCTTGCCACCAACCCCAGGCTGATTATTGCCGATGAGCCGGTAAGTGCCCTGGACGTTTCCATTCAGGCTCAAATCTTGAATCTAATGCTCGACCTGCGCCGGGAATTCAGTCTGGCGTACTTATTCATCGCCCATGACCTGTCGGTAATAAGGCAGGTATCCCAGCGGGTGGCGGTAATGTACCTGGGCAAGATTGTTGAGCTGGCTTCAGCTGGCGAGATTTTTAAAGATTACCTCCACCCCTATACCGAAGCCCTGGTATCGGCTATCCCTAGCATCAGAAAGAGGAGGAAGGCCAGAATTCTGCTTCCGGGCGCTGTTCCTTCCCCCTTGAACCCGCCACCAGGCTGCCGCTTCCATACGCGGTGTCACCGGGTAATGCCAATTTGCTCTCAGGTTGAGCCTAATCTTAAGGATATGGGCAATGGGCATCTGGTGGCATGCCATCTATATGGGGTTTAACTGCTTGATATAAAGTTATATAATAAGTTATAGCCTTTGTCTGGCTGGAATCGGTAAGCAGCTAAATTTTGGGGGGATGCTAATGGTTAGATGTCCTAATTGCGGTCAGAAAACCGGTGGTGATTACTGCCAGTGGTGTGGCTATCCGGTAATGGCGGGTGGTAAGAAGGGCGCAGAAGCCAGAGCCAGGAAGGAAGTTGAGGAAGCTGAAAAGAAGGCAAGAAAAGAGGCCGAACGCCTAGCTAAAGAAGAAGCAAAGAGAGTCAAGGAAGCTGAGGCGGCGGAGAAGAAGGCAAGAAAAGAGGCCGAACGCCTAGTTAAAGAAGAAGCAAAGAGAGAGGCTCAAGAGGCGAAGAGGGAGGCAGAGGAAGCAAAGAAGGCGAAGGAAATTGAGGAGGCGGAGAGGATAGCAAGAGAGGAAGCCGAACGCCTGTCCAGGGAGCAAGCGCGGAGGGCATGGGAGGATGAGGAAGCGGAAAGGAAGGCAAGAGAGGAAGCCGAGCGCTTAGCTAAGGAGCAAGCAGAGAAAGAAACAGAAGAGGCGAGGAAAGCCCAGGAAGCTGAAGAAGCCGCAGAAGTCGAACGCTTAGCTAAAGAACAGGCGGAGAAAGAGACGGCTGAGGCAAGGGAGGCTGAAGAGGCAGAGATTAAGGCAAGAGAGGAAACTGAACGCCTGGCTAAAGAGCGAGCAGAGGCGGAGAGGAAGGCAGGGGAGGAAGTCGAGCGTCTGGCTAAAGAACAGGCGGAGAGGGAGGCTGAAGAGGTAGAGATTAAGGCGAGGGAGGAAGCAGGAGAAGCGAGAGAAATTGAGGAAGTAGAGATTAGGCCAGAAGCAGAGAAGGAAGCCGAGCGCTTAGCTACAGAGCAAGCAGATGTGGAGAGAAAGGCAGCTGAAG
>CAZUHO010000001.1:14130-18307 GCA_964620725.1 uncultured Dehalococcoidales bacterium | reverse complement strand
AGAAAGAAGCCAGAGCAGAGAAGGAAGCTGAGGAGATTCCGCAGGCTGGTGGAGAGACTGAGATTAGGGCAAGGGAGGAAGCTGAACGCCTGGCTAAAGAACAGGCGCTAAGGGAAGCTGAAGAAGCAAGGAGGGCATGGGAGGTCGAGGAAGCGGAGAGGAGGACAAGAGAAGAAGCCGAACGTTTGGCTGGAGAACAGGTGGTGAAAGAAGCAGAGGAAACAGGAGAATCCAAGGAAGCTGAGGAAGCAGAGCTTAAGGCGAAAGAAGAAGCCGCAGAAGTCGAACGCTTAGCTAAAGAACAGGCGGAGAAAGAGGCTGAGGAAGCTGAGATTAAGGCAAGAGAGGAAGCCGAGCGCCTTGCTAGAGAAGAAGCAGAGAAAGAAGCGAAGGAAGCTGGAGAAGCGAGAGAAATTGAGGAAGTAGAGATTAAGCCAGAAGCAGAGGCTGAGCGCCTAGCTGAAGAGCAGGTAGTAGAAGAGACGGAAGAGGCGGGAGAAGCGGGGGAGGCTGAAGAAGTAGAAGCTAAGCCAGAAGAAGAGAAGGAAGCTGCGCCAGCTGGCGAGGAGGCTTACGAGGGTAACTTTGAGATAGTGCTGCCAATGCCGGTGGGCTTTGAGCGAGTGAGGCAATTCGCTGAGGACCTGGGAAAGGCTGAAGGCGTTAAGATAGAATGGGTTGGTGGGTCAGCGGAAGAAGGGGCAATAATCGGTATCTCAGTGCAGAAACAATTAGATTTAATCCAGACCGTCAAAGAAATACCTATGGTGGAAAGTGCCGAGAAGAAGGCGGAGAAGATTGTAGTGGCCTTAAAGGCCGCTTGAGATTATTCGGTGTCTATTTGTTTATCAGGCGATACTTTGGTGCCTGGAGCCAGTTTACTATTTTTTTCCACGACAACATCATCGCCCAGAACACAGTTGTCCGGAACTTGACTCCCCTCTTGAATATAGCAGCGGGAGCCAACGATACAGTTTTTTAGAATCGCTTTTTTGCCCACCCTGGATTCCTGCCATAATATTGCCCCTTCTATAACCGCATCTTCATCAACCTGACATTTTGGTTCGAGAACGGCTCCCTTTATCTTTGCCCCCTGGGCAATAACGCATCCCTCGCTGATAAGCACCGGACCTTCAATCTGAGCCGAGGGATGAATTTGGGCGTTTTTGCTGATCTGGGGGCGATAGATAGATAAAGACGGAGCTTTGCCTGAGAGCAGGTCATGGGTTACCTTAAGGTATTTTTCCGGTGTACCGATGTCAATCCAGTAGGTGGTGGAGGGATAGCTCAGGATAGGCTCGCCCTTCTCTAAGAGTAGTGGGAAGAGATGGCGCTCGAACATGGAGGTGGTGGAAGGCGGGATGTAGCCCAGGACTTCAGGCTCAAGGATATAGATGCCGGCGTTAATCATATTGGTGGTGACCTCTTCCCAGCTTGGCTTCTCGACAAAGCGTTTTACCATACCCTTGTCGTCAGTCTCCACCACACCGTATATCGTGGGGTTATCTACCGGGGTCAGGGAAAGGCTCACCTTGGGCTTTACCTTCCGGTGCTGGCTCATCATTGCGGTGAGGTCAATTCCGGTGACGACATCACCGTTAATGACAAAAAACGGCTCATCCAGTAAAGACTCGGCGTTTTTGACGGCACCGGCAGTGCCTAATGGCGTCTCCTCGACGAGGTAGGTGAGATGGACGCCTGATTCAGCGCCATCGCCGAAGTAGCTCTGAATGCGGTCGGGGAGGTAGCTGGTGGTCAGGATGATATCTCTTACGCCGTGCTCTTTGAGATAGAGTATCAGGTATTCCAGGAAAGGTTTATTCAGGATTGGCACCATTGCCTTTGGGGTGTTGAAGGTTAGGGGGTGCAGTCTTGTTCCTTCCCCTCCCACCAGAATGACTGCCTTCATCTTTCCCTTCCTCTGTAGGATTCTAGGTTGGTTTAGTGCGAGCTAGTATCTTCTCTGTCGCGCTTTCCGGTTAAACCGGTTGTCTCTTCCACGGAGGTACTCTTTACCTCTCTTATCGGAAAGGGGGAGGGCTTCGACAACATTAATCACCCGGTTCTTTAGTCTTTTACCTTTGAGATTGGTAATGGCGGCTTCGCCCTGAGACTTTGAGGCCATTTCAACAAATCCATATCCCCTGGTCTGACCACTGCCAATATACTTGTCGTTCATAACGACCACGGATATTACTTCTCCGAAAGCCGTGAATTCTCGCCGCAGTTCTTCCTCAGTAACCTCGAGGGATAAATTGCCGACATATATGTTCATCTTAGCCCCCTTCTTTTTTTGGGAAGTGAGCTAGGCTTGGCCTAACGTTTGTTATTGACGTCCAGGCTAATAGCCCTTCGGAATCATTAATATATGCTCTTTTTGCTAAGTAGGATTGAATAAGGAGGAGTTTAGTATCTTCTACCCCTTCCTCCACCAAATCCACCACCTCCACCACCTCTCCTGCCCCCGAAAGAGCCACCCCTGTCATCGGAGCGGGGCCGGGCTGCATTTACAGTAAGCGTTCGGTCCTTCAAGGTTTTCCCGTTGAGACCAGCGATTGCCGCCTGTCCCTCGGACACCGAGGGCATTTCAATAAAGGCAAATCCTCTTGGCCGTCCGCTATACTTGTCAGTTATGACATTTACCGACTCTACCTTTCCAAAAGCAGCGAATTCCGCCTGTAGTTCCTCTTCAGTCACGTCAAAGGATAGATTACCTGCATAGATTTTCATGCTCAGCCCCCTTTTTGAATTGCCTCTACTAGTTCTGGGAGCATACATAGACTGGAAACTCCCAGCCTACGTATGCTCTTAAGATTAAACCAGCGTTAGCCGCTGGCTTTAATTTTACGGTAGCAATCGCTACAGTACACTGGTCTATCACCACGGGGTTCAAATGGTACCTCGGTATCCTTACCACACTGAGCGCATGTTACCGCGAACATCTGCCGCTGCGAGCCGTAGCCGCTATTTCCATAACGATCGGCTTTTCTTGCCTGGCGACAGGAAGGACAGCGCTTGGGCTCATTAGTATAGCCTCTGGATTGGAAAAGCTCCTGCTCTTCAGCGCTGAAGGTGAAGGTGTTTCCGCAATCGGAACACTGGAGTGTTTTGTCCTCAAAACTCATTGGATGACCTCCTCTCTTCAAATATTTCAGTTAGAGTTTGGGTCACCCAATGCTTGATAAAACCCTTGGGATTTAAAGCAGTATACGATAACCAAAACCTGAACTGTTGCTATATTATACCACTATTGCCGACTTCTTGGCAAATGGTGTACATTTGACAGATATACCCCCGTGTGTTATATGGTGCTTAGATGGCGAAAAAAGAGCTCAAGGTTGTGCGTACCACCACCTGGTCTGCCGGGCCTGGCTGTCACGGCGGTTGTGGTGTGCTTGCCTACATTGAGGATGGGAAGCTGGTCAAGATTGAGGGAGACCCCGACCACCCCTGGAATCAGGGCCGTCTCTGCGCCAGGTGTCTAGCCATGACGCAGTATGTTAATCATCCCCAGCGGCTAACCCGTCCCCTCAAGCGGGTGGGGGAGCGTGGGGAAGGCAGGTGGCAGGAAATCTCCTGGGACGAGGCTTTTGACCTTATTGAGAATAGGCTGGGCAAAATCAGGGAGGAATTCGGCCCCGAGAGTGTCATCTTCTCCATGGGGACGGGGAGGGACATCGGCCCCTGGATATGCTTGCTTGCCTATGCCTACGGCAGCCCCAACGTGATGTTTGCTCTCAGTGGGATTGCCTGTTACAGCCCGAGGATAACCGCCGTGGAAACGGTGCAGGGTGATTACTGCATACTTGATGCCGCCCAGTGGTTGCCGAAGCGCTATGACGACCCCAGGTATAAGGTCCCGGAGTGCATCGTAGTCTGGGGCTATAACATCCCGGCTTCATGCCCTGATAATGTCTTCGGGCACTGGATTATCGACCTCATGAGAAGGGGCACCAAGATTATCGCCATTGACCCCAGGCTGTCGTGGTTTGCCTCAAGGGCGGAGAGGTGGTTAAGACTTAGGCCGGGGACGGACGGCGCCCTGGCCATGGGCTTTCTCAATGTGATTATAAACGAGGGCTTATATGATAGGGACTTTGTCGAGAAGTGGACGAACGCAGCCCACCTGGTCAGGGGAGACAGCGGCAAGCTGCTCCGAGAAAACGATTTAATAAAG
>CAZUHO010000001.1:9733-14030 GCA_964620725.1 uncultured Dehalococcoidales bacterium | reverse complement strand
ATGACGCCGGCAATCACCCCCACCGTCCAGGCAATTACCGCCCTATGGTGCCTCACCGGCAATCTGGATGTACCCGGCGGCAATGTTATCTCAAGGTATGCCTTTGATGCTGTTGCCTACGCCCTGCCCGGGGCAAAGGGGGTCATCAGGCTGGAATCCGAGGAGATGGACAAGAAGAGGATAGGCGCCGACCGCTACGGACCCCTTAATAAATTCATCTGGAGGGCACAGCCTGACCTTGCCTTAGAGCAGATTTTCACCGAAAAGCCCTACCCCATCAAGGGGATGTGGCTCCAGACCTGCAACCCTGTTGCCGGCATAGGTCTTGACCCAAAGAAATGGGTTGAGGCGATTAAGAAGCTTGACTTTGTGGTTGCCGTTGACCTTTTCATGACCCCCACCACCCAGCTCGCTGATGTGGTGCTGCCGGCAGCCAGCTTTCTGGAGAAGGATAGCGTCCGGAGCTGGTGGGTGCCGCTTCAGAGCATCAACAAGGCTATTTCCGTCGGCGAATGCAAGCCCGACGTGGAAATAAACTTTGAGCTGGCCAGGAGATTTAACCCCAACCTCCGCTGGAATAATATCCACGAACTTTTTGACGAGATAATAAAGCCCTCCGGTATGAGCTTTAAAGAGCTTCAGAAAAAGGGCTGGGCTTTCCCCCCGGAGGGCCACCCCAGCGCCCCATATCACCGCTTTGAAAAGGGGCTGCTGCGCCCGGATAAAAAGCCCGGTTTTCAAACACCGTCGGGCAGGATTGAATTATACTCATCTTTAAGAGAGGAGTGGGGGCTGGAGCCTCTAGCCCACTATGAAGAACCGCCCTTCACCCCGGTAAGTCAGCCCGAGTTGTATAAAGAGTACCCCCTGATTCTTTCCACGGGGAGGCGCTCTCCGGTGTACTTCCACTCCGAGCACAGGAATATCCCCTGGCTGCGCCAGATTGACCCCGACCCGGTAGTTGAAATCCATCCTGAGACCGCCAGCTCACTAGGTATCGCTGACGAGGACTGGGTCTGGGTGGAGAACTGGCTGGGGAGGTGCAAACTCAAGGCAAAGCTTACCCCGGTGGTGCCCCGATGGATGGTGATGGCTGCTCACGGCTGGTGGTTTCCGGAAAAGGCGGGGGCAGAGCCTTCCCTCTTCGGGGTCTGGGAATCTAACATAAACCAGCTTATTCCCATGGGTTTCCAGGGCAAGGACGGGCTGGGTGCCCCCATAAAAAATTTACTCTGCCGATTATCCAAGGTTAATGAGGGGACAGAAAATGCCTGAGAAAGATAGGTATGGCTTGCTTATTGATTATGAGTACTGCACCGGGTGTTACGCCTGCCAGGTCGCCTGCGCCCAGGAATACAAGTGGCCAGCGGGTATGTCCGGAATCAAGGTAATTGAGGTTGTCCAGAGTCTACCCAATGACAAGGCATATCTTGCCTACATACCGTTTCCCACCGAACTATGCGTCCTCTGCCCGGCTCGTACCAAAAAGGGGCTTGAGCCGGCATGCGTCAAGCATTGCCTGGCGGCCTGCATGAAATACGGCAAGATAGAAGAGCTGGCCAAGGAAATGGGCAAGAAACCGAGGATGGTGCTCTGGGCGCCACGTTAATATTTAAGAGATGGGGGGGAAGCCGACGGACTTTCAATTTAGTGAGGAGCAGAACGGGTTCCGGCAAGAAGTCCGTGCCTTTCTGGACGCCGAGCTGCCACCGGGCTGGGTGGGCTATCTGGGGGGTACCAGTGGCGACCACGTCGTTGATAGCAGTGAGGGCTGGCGGGTATTTAAGGACATAGCCCGTAAGCTGGGGGAGAGGGGTTGGCTATCTCTATTCTGGCCCAAAAAGTACGGTGGCCAGTCTCGCTCCTATGTAGACTACATCATCTTCTCCGAGGAGGTAGCCCGTCGCGGGTCACCGGGGTATAACCCCATTGCCGTCAAGATGCTGGCGCCAACCCTTATTGACTACGGCACCGAAGAGCAGAGGGAGCGGCACCTGAAGCCAATTGCCAGGGGGGAGGAGTTCTGGTGCGAAGGCTTCAGTGAACCGGAGGCGGGTTCCGACCTGGCTTCACTCCAGACCAAGGCGATAAAAGACGGCAGTCACTTCATCATAAACGGGCAGAAGAGCTGGAGTACCTTTGCTAATTATTCCGATTGGTGTTGTCTGCTGGCTAGGTCAGACCCCCATGCCCGGAGGTCCAGGGGGCTCAGCTTTTTCCTGATTGATTTGTCCACCCCTGGCGTTAGCGTCAGACCGATAAGTAATCTAGCCGGCGAGCCGTCATTTTGCGAGATATTCTTTGATGATGCCAGAATACCAGGGGAAAATATAGTGGGCAAAGAGAACGAAGGTTGGCCGGTGGCGCAGGCGCTATTGGGTCATGAGCGGACTTCAATTGAATTTGTGGCTATGGTGCAAAGCATGATTGAGGGGGTGGTGAAATGTTTAAAGACCACTTCCAGAATGCCGTCGGTGCCAAGCAGACACTTATTAGCCAGACTGGCAATAGAGACCGAGGTCGGGCGCTTGATTAACTATCGGGTGGCTTGGCTGCGGGATAAGGGGATGGCTACCGCTTGGTATGCGGCTATGGCTAAGCTATATAGCACCGAGCTGTTTAAGCGTGCCGCCGGCGCTGCAATGCAATTGTTGGGACCCTATGCCCAGCTTGACGAGAGGGAGAACATAGCCCCGGTGCAGGGGTGGATTGAGCACATGTATCTTGTCTCCTTTGGGGCAACTATTGCTGCCGGAACCTCGGAGATTCAGAAAAACATAATTGCCCTAGCCGGGCTGGGACTACCCAGGCAGTAAATAGGTAAGGGGGTCTTGACAAAGGTGGGGTAGCCATATATACTCTCGAGGTACGAGGAGTTCCATAAGTTTGCCAAGCTAGCAGAGTCGATATACTAATGAAAGGGGGGATGGATATATAAGATTTTAAGATAACAAGACCTGGTACAGTTTGGATCCTTAGAAAGGAGAAGAAACAGGTGAAAAAGAAGGTAATTGTTGGGGTAATAGCGTTAACGATAGTAGCGTTGTTAGTGCCCTTGTTTACCGCCTGCCCCGCTCCCCCGGCAGAAAGAGACAAAATCCTCATTGGTGCCTCAAGGTCTATCACCGGCCCACTCGCTTTCTTTGAAGAAAATGCCTTCGGGCCAATCTATAAGATGTGGGCTGAGGAAGTCAATGCCGCCGGCGGGATATACGTGTCAGATTATGGCAAGAGCCTGCTTGTAGAGATGGATGTAGCTGATGACACGTCTGATTCGGGCATGGTGGCAACAAACATAGAAAAATTGTGTGTCCAGGACAATGTTGACTTCCTCTTCGGTCCCTGTGGCACCGCTCCGCTCTTTGCTGCCGCCCCTATAGCCAATAAGTACGAGAAGATAATCCTGTGCGCCGAGGGTGGTGCAACCAGTCTCAGGGCGATGATGCCTGACCTCCCCTACGTCTTTTCCGTCCTGAATTTTTCCGACCACGCCCAGATGCCAGTTATGGCTGAACTTTTTGACGAATGGGGCGTAGATTCAGTGTATGCAATCTACATTGCTGACCTCCATGGCGCCGAGTATCTACTTATAGGTACGGCCGAGCTTACGAAGGTGGGGATTCCCTTAGTTAACGCCGTCAGCGTTCCCATGTTCGGTGCAGACTACGCCTCCATAATCAGGGCAGCTATGGATTCTGGAGCCGACGCCTTTGTCGCTTGGTGCTATCCCTGGATGATCTACCCTGCCGTCGAGCAGTCAATAGCGCTTGAGTATAACCCGGATGTCTGGCTAGGCGGACCTGGCGTCAATTTTGAGGATTTCAGGGTGGCGTTTGGTGACGCGAATATTGAGGGAATGGTTGGTGAAGGTGCCTGGAGTGAGCATAGCTCTGCCGCAGCTGCAGATTTCACTGCTAGATTCACCGAGCGCTGGAGCAGAAGACAGATTGATTGGTGGGGGCATCTGCCCTATTACGGTGCACTGCAGTTCTTCCAGATGGCTATTGAGGAAGCTGGAACCCTTGACTCGAAGACAGTAAGGGATGTGATGGCTACCTCGACGTTTGATACGCCGACCCTGGGCCCGACCTATTTTGAGATGTTCGGTGATGGCGGCGGATTTTTTGGAACTGAGTGCTATCCCGGGCAGATTGGTCAGTGGCAGAGTGGATACTTTGAAGTCATTGACCCCGGTGTGAAGCGTACCGCAGAACCAATCTTCCCCAAGGTACCGTTCCCGTCACCAGCAGGGGAGTAATAAAAACAATAGGGTCACATAGTTAACAACAACAATAGT
>CAZUHO010000001.1:0-9633 GCA_964620725.1 uncultured Dehalococcoidales bacterium | reverse complement strand
AACAACAATAGTGTGATAATAATAGTGAGCAGGCTGTCTAAAGGGTGTAAAGATAACAGCTCTTGAGAGAGTGCTTATTTTCTCCAGAGGACTTATCCTGCACCTCTTAGGCAGCCTGTATCCATGATTAGCAAAGCTAGGAAGCTATCATTATGATTATTAGAATCCTGAACATAGTGATTGATGGTTTGCTGATGGGCGGTATCTACGCCCTGATTGCTATGGGCTTGAGCCTGCAGTATGGCGTTGCCCGGGTGTTTAACATCGCTCATGGCGAGTTTATTATGATCGGGGCTTTCGCCACCTGGTTGATGTATACTGTCTTGGGGATTAACCCCCTGCTTTCCCTGGTCATTGTTGGTCCTATCATCTTAGTAATAGGTTTTTTACTTCACCGGACTTTGTTCACAAGTCTTAGAATCAGGGCACCCAATCCGGGTGCCTACGAGGCTAGTTCCATGCTGGCTTCTTTCGGTCTCCTCTTTATCATTCAATATATCGCCTTAGCAATATGGGGGAATGCAACAAGGGGGTACACTTATTTAGCTGTCCCGTTCAGAATTGGGGGAACGATTTTTGCCACCAATCGCTTGGTAACCCTTGCCTTTGCGGTAGGTATCGGTTTAGCCTTCTATCTCTTTCTAACCTATACCCGCATGGGTAAAGCAATCAGGGCAGCGGCTCAAGACCCGGCAGCTGCTGGACTCATGGGGATAAACATTAACTGGGTGCTGGCTTTATGCTTTGGCCTTGGTGCTTTAATGGCTGGTATTGCCGGCTCACTTACAAGCATGTGCTTCCCTGTTTATGCAACTATGGGTCTGAACTATACCATCATCGCCATCATCGTGGTCGTCTTGGGTGGTTTAGGTAGTATCCCGGGCAGTTTTATCGGTGGTTTTATAATAGGTCTTATTGGTAGCGTCATGAGCTACGTGCAGCCAGGCTTAGCTGTGGCTTCCTACTATCTGCTCTTCATAATTTTGCTCCTGGTGAGGCCAACAGGCATTTTGGGGAAGAAGTAGAGAAGAGATGAATATTGCAAGTGTTATTTCTAAAAAGCCTTTCTTACTGGGGTTAGTGGGCTTAATCCTGCTCCTGTTAGCTACTTTACCCTTCTATGCCACAGGTTATACTCCTATACTGATGACCACCATCTTAATGTATATCATCATGACGGTGAGCTGGGTTATCTTTTCCGGTCCTACCGGTTACATCTCACTGGCATCGGCTGCCTTCTTCGGGGTCGGCATCTATACTATGGCCATACTGGGGAAGGCACTACCACTGCCCGTCGTTATCGCTATTGCCGGGGCAGCCAGTTTCTTAGTTGCCCTTCTCGTTGGCGCTTTGACCCTGAGGCTAAAGGGCATATATTTTGCTATATTCACCTTCGGACTTGTTGTGCTCATCAAGGAGGTTCTCCTCTATTGGGAGATTAATATAACCGGCACGCGTGGCAGATTCGTTGTCCTGGAAAGTAATGAAACTGTTTATTACGTCATGCTAATCCTTTTTGTGTTAACAATGCTCGTCGCCTACTTTATCCAACACTCTAAATTAGGCTTAGCCCTGCGAAGCATCGGTGAGAATGAGGAAGCGGCGGCCCACACCGGCGTAAATGTAACTATGGTGAAGGTTATCACCTATGCCATCAGCGCTATTTTCGTGGGGGCATCCGGGGCAATCATGGCGACAAGATGGACATATATTGATCCATACGTCGCCTTTAACCCGATCCTTTCTTTTATGCCGGTTCTGATGGCTATCTTTGGCGGTGTGGGAACGCTTTATGGGCCGGTAATAGGGGCGTCTATGCTTGCCTACTTGCAAGAAGTGCTGACAACCAGGTTCCCCTATTACTACATGCTTATTTTCGGCGCTGTGTTAATAGCGGTTATATTATACCTGCCTAATGGATTGGTAGGATTGGTACAGAGAGGATGGAAACGAGTTTCGGGAGGTCAAATTGCGAGTACTTGAAGGCGAAAAGGTAACTAAGTATTTTGGCGGCCTGGCTGCAGTATCAAATGTTGACTTCCATGTTGACAAGGGCGAAATCTTTGGTCTGATTGGTCCCAACGGAGCTGGTAAAACAACCCTGTTTAATCTAATATCGGCGGCTCTGCCTCTTAAATCGGGGGTAATAAAATTTAAAGGCGAAAGGATAAGCGGCTTAAAGCCGCATCAAATCTGCAGGCTGGGAGTGGCCAGGACGTTTCAGGCAGTCAAGATTTTCCCCAATATGCCGGTTATTCAGAATGTATTGTTGGGCTCGATGTTCGGGACACCAACCGCGATGTCATCAGCGGATGCCACTAGGCAAGCTACGGAGTTGGTGGAGTTTGTGGGGTTGTCAGCAGTAAGCGCGACCTCGGTTAAAGACTTAACCCTGCTTAACCAGAAGCGAGTTGAGGTAGCCAGGGCGTTAGCCACCAAGCCAGAGTTACTCCTGCTTGATGAGCTGATGGCGGGGTTAAATCCCACCGAGGTGGCTCAGTCAATGGAGTTGGTAACCACCATTCAGGGTAGGGGGATTACCATCTTTATGATTGAGCATGTTATGAAAGCAATTATGAACGTATGTGGCCGAATTATGGTGCTCCATCATGGGGAGAAGATTGCCGATGGAACACCACAGGAGATTGCTACCAGTAAAAAGGTTATTGAGGTATACTTAGGAGAGTAGGCTTATGCTGGCAGTTAACAACATTAATACTTTTTATGGCAAGGCTCAAGCCTTATGGGATGTTTCTTTAAGAATCGATGAGGCGGAAATAGTTGGCTTGATTGGTGCCAACGGAGCTGGTAAAACTACACTGCTTAATACTATATCTGGTTTGATATCTCCGGCTTCAGGTAGTGTGGAGTTCCTTGACCAGAGGATAGATGGGCTGGAACCTAACATCATCGTGGAGAAGGGTCTTTCTCATGTGCCCGAGGGTAGAAGAATTTTTACCGACATGACGGTGCGTGAAAACCTGGAGATGGGCGCTTATCCTCGCCATGCTTGGAAGTGTAAGGATGAAACATTTAAGGAAGTTTATCAAGTTTTCCCCGCATTAAAAGAGAGAGAGCGCCAGTTAGCCAGAACACTGAGCGGCGGTGAGCAGCAAATGGTAGCTATGGGTCGGGGCTTGATGTCACGGCCAAAACTGTGCATGTTTGATGAACCGTCCTACGGTCTGGCACCAAGATTGTTAACCGAAGTTTTCGAGGTCATAAAGTCCCTGCGTGAGCATGGACTTACCGTTCTGCTGATTGAGCAGAATGTTCGAAATACCCTGGAGATAGCTGACCGGGCATACGTGCTGGAAAATGGTCGGATAGTCCTGGAAGGGGCTTGTGCCAAGCTCCTCAAAATTGACTATGTGAGGAAATCCTATTTAGGACTATAGCTTAACTGAAAAACGCCATAACTGCCGGTGACGCACAAGGTCGCTTGATTGTGCGTCGTATTTTTTCAGGTGCTATAATTGGGAAACCATGGTACGTTTGAGCTTCTACGGCGGCATCAATGAGATTGGCGGTAACAAGATACTCCTTGAGGATGCAGGGCGGAGGCTTTTGCTTGATTTCGGTTTCCCCTACAAGAGACACAAGCTTTTCTATGAGGAGTACCTGAAACCCCGGAGCGGTGCCGGGCTGCTTGACCCCCTGGTGCTGGGCTTGCTTCCCCCGCTGGAGGGGATTTACCGAGACGACCTTGAGGTGCCCGGTCTCTGGCAACAGTTCCGCGATATCCCTTCCTATCGGAGGCTTGAGCAGGTTGACGGGGTACTGCTGTCCCATGCCCACCTTGACCATTCGGGGCACATTTCTTTTCTGCGAGGTGGCATCCCGGTGTACGCCACCTCGGTGACGGCGTTTGTCATCAAGGCGATGCAAGACTCGGGGAAGACCGATTTTGACCAGCAGGTATGCTATTTCAGCCCCACCCGGAGGGAATGCCCCGCTGGTTGGAAGCAGACGGCTTTCCTTACCAGCGACCTGCCCCGTCAGCAGCGGCAGTTTTGTGTTGCCGATAGAGAGCCTCAAGCCCTCAGTCCGGAGGCGCTCCGTTTCTGGGAGTGGGGGTTCTGGGAGAAAACAGCCAAGCAAAAAGAGCTTTCCTCATGTCCCATGACCGGTCACCATGATTGTAGTTTTAACCTGCGCTGTTTTCCCGTGGACCATTCCATCCCCGGTGCCTGTGCCTGGGGTATTGAGACCGGCTCGGGCTGGGTGGTCTATAGCGGCGACCTTCGCTTTCATGGCAAACGCGCTGAGCTTAGCCAGAATTTCATTGAGGGTGCTGCCGCCCTGCGTCCCAGAGCCCTCATTTTAGAAGGCACCAATGTTGAGCGTGAGAGCAATGTTGCCGAGCGTGAGGTATATGAAAACGGGCTCAAGGCTATCAAGGGTTCAAAAGGTCTTGTTATTGCCGATTTCTCCCCCCGGGATGTAGACCGCTTGCTCACCTTCCTCCAGATTGCCAAGGAAACAGGCAGGAAGTTAGCCATACTGCCCAAGGACGCCTATCTGTTAAAGACGATGCGTCTTCTGGAGCCAGAAACGCCGGATATCGCCCGGGAGGGGAGCATTGCTATTTACCAGGACACCATTGCCAGCAGATACCCCAACTTGTGGGTAAGAAATATCTGCCAGGAATATGAGGATAAGATTGTCCTGGCGGAGGACGTAGCTTCGGCTCAGGAGGATTTTATTCTCTGCTTCAGCTTCTTTGACCTCAACGAACTGCCCAGCATTCGCCCCAGGGCGGGCAGTCTCTACGTTTATAGCTCCAGCGAGCCTCATGATGAGGAGCAGGAGATTGACTTCCGCCGCCTGCATAAGTGGCTTGAGCATTTTGGGCTCAGGGGCTTCGGGCTTCCCGTGGAGACTAACGGTGAGTGGGTGATTCCTGATGCCGAGAGGGGACTGCACGCCTCGGGTCATGCCTGCGGCGCCGATTTGCTAAAGATTGCCCGTGAAATAAAGCCCGAAATCCTCATTCCCGTCCATAGCGAGCACCCGGACTTCTTTGTTGAGCACCTATCCGGCAGTAAGATTAGCGTCACGCTCCCCGCCATGGGTGGAACAATTGAGATATGAGCCTTATTTCAGGATATAAATAGCGCCGTTGGTGGCGTCCATCCTTACCTTCTGCCCTGATTTAATCTTTTTGGTGCCCTGTTGAGTATTGACAATGGTGGGCACTCCGTATTCCCGCCCGATGATGGCAGCATGGCAAAGGGTTCCCCCGGTATCGGTGATTACGCCCTTGACTAAGCCGAAGACCGGTGTCCATGCCGGGTTGATGCCGGGGCATACCAGGATATCGCCCGCCTGTACCTTCTTCAGGTCCTCATACATCATCACCACGCGGGCTGTTCCCTCAGCTTCTCCGGTGCAGCCGCAGATGCCCCACAGGTCTGCCTTCAGCTCCGGCTTGGGCTGGGGCACTTCTCCCACAACGAGCTTTATGGCAATGACATCCTTGGAGGGTAATAAGTCCTTTTTTATGGCTTCCTCTTTGCTGGCTCGGTCGGTCAGGATGGGGGGCTGGGGGGCATTTTGCGCTTTTTCCCAGGCAGCCCGCCGCATTCTGGTTAACCAGCGCATGTCATACGCCTCAGGAATCATAAGCACCCGGTCAATTTCATCAGGCTTCATCATGAAGACGTCTTCGGGGGCATCAATCGCTCCCTTCTGGGCAAGCCTTTTTCCCATGGCCAGGTAGCCGCGGCGCATGAGGGCTTGGATAAAAAGCTCGCAGTATAGATTATGCTCCTCGCTGTATGAGCTTGCCTTTCCTGCTAGGCGTATCAGACTCCGGAACAAGTCCTTCTCTTCCGCCGGCACCCGCTTGAGGAGGGTAGCTATGGCCGCTTCTCTCTTCTGGGCAAGCTCGGCTCTGGTAGCTTCCAGGTTATAGCTTGAGCCCTTTATGATATTATCCTTCACCAGCCTGATGGGGGTGGCTGGGTCTTCCAGCCAGTAGGGCTCGGTGAAGTCGCTGAAGCGCCTCATCCGCCACCCCCCGACCTCGTCGGTCTTCATGTAGCCCATGAATTCCTTGAGCCATTCCTTGCCCTTTGCTGACTGCTGGAGCTTGGTAAGAATAGCCTGAGGCTCGTTTTTCTTAAAGATGTCTTCCAGCTTCATCTTGAGGGCAAGCTTGCCGAATTCCCACAGCTTCTTGTCCATCTGGTATATCTTGTTGTCAAAGCCTCGCACCATGTCCTGGAACTCGGGGTCCTGGTCCTTTATGCCGAAGCGCTCCTTGGTCATTGTCTCGAGCAGTAACCAGGCGTTATTTGAGGCGTACATACCCAGGAAGTGGATTTCCCACATCCTCAGATAGGCACGCCTCAAATTGCGGCTGTGGTGGCACAGCTGAAGGTTGGTGGCGTTATCAACATCAACCTCCTTGAGCTGGCTATAGATGCCCAGCAGCTCTTTTTTGTTACTGGCCCAAAGGCCATCAAAGTCCTCAAGCCAGGGGCGTAGTGCCTGGCGGAATTTGACCTCACGCTCAGCAATCTCCTTGGGGTCTCTTACTATGTGGAAGGCGCAGTAGATGCTGCCGTTCAGGGTGCGCAGTTCCCAGCCCTTACAGGTGGGGATGCTCAGCTCGCTGCAGGCGACCTTAAAACCATGACTGCAGTATTTCACCCAGTGCCAGGCGTAGAGGGGGGTCAACGGTGGTATGCTGTGCGTTCCATCAAAGAACCAGGAATGCATCTGGGGGAGGTCAATCTCTTCGATGTAATCAGAACCTATGGTTTTATCCCATATTTTAAGCTTCGGCTGCTTTTTCTTTGGCACCTTGCTCCTTATCTATCCATTAGGTCTATAGAATCTTTTGGTAATCAGGTCAATCATACGGTCGGTGACCGCTTCTGGTTTCTTAGCCGCCGCCTCTGCGGGGCGGGTCTGGAGGAGAAATATATTATGGGGTGGGGGGAAGTCGGGGTCAATAACCCATTCCATGTCCTGCGGCTCGCCCAGGTGTTTCTCCAGTGACATAGCCATTTTGGCGATAGCTACTATCTCATCATCGCTCAGGCAGGGTACTGACTGCTTCTTTGGCGGCACCTCCTCCCAGTCAACCCCCCTTTTCTTGTTTATTACCTGCTTTGCCTTTTTACCGATATAGGTCTCCAGTATAGCGAAGCTCTTTTTGTCCACCACGAACCGGTCCACACTCTCCGCCCCGCTGACCACCCCTTCCCCCAGCCCCCAGTTGGCGCTGATTACTATCCTGGAGGTATCGGCGGTGACGGGGTCAACGGTGAAGGCGATGCCGGCGGAGCGGGCTTTTACCATCTTGGAGACGGCAACACCCAGTTCGTCCCCCATGACGGGGATACCCTTATTGACGCGGAAGGCGATAGCGCGGGCGGTATAGGCGCTTGACCATACCTTCCTCACCTTGTCCAGCACATCTTCAACGCCGATAACGTTCAGGTAGGTCTCAAACATGCCGGGGCGGCTCTCTGCCCCCGCTGACCGCACCGAGACGGCGACATCGGGGACTTTTACCTTTTTGCCCAGCTCTTTATAGTGTGAGGCTATCATTTTACTTATGCCTTTCGGTATCTCTTTGCTTTCAATCATGCCCCGGATGTCCTGGCTCAACTTGTCAAAGAGGGTAATTTTCTGGCCTTTAAGCTCGCCGAGGCGGCTCACATAGCCTGAAATTTCCTCAGCGGCTCCGTTTTCCTCGGCGAATTTCCGGTAGAGGGCAATGGAGATGGCAAATCCCGGGGGGACGGGCAAGCCCATTCTTATCATCTCTCCCAGGTTGGCGCACTTCTTGCCTACCAGCTTGTTGTGCTCCTGCCCCACTTCCTCAAAGCTGAATATTAGTTTGCCAGAGGCCGTTTTCCCTTTCATCTTTGAGGCTAAGTATAGCAGTAAACTGTTTGCTTCGTCCATATCCCCTTACTTTTTCCTGAAAATTGGGCAAAATAGGCTGTTTTGGTTGACAAATATGTTGAGAATGCCAAATAATAATTTGGAAGCACGGGACTTTAACTGAGGAGAAAGGGGGAAGGCGAGGTTGCTGCTTAAAGGGAAGGTAGTGGTCATTACCGGCTCAACAGCCGGCATCGGCAGGGCGGGCGCCATTGCCTTTGCCCGCGAAGGCGCCAAGGTCGTTGTTAGTGGGCGGAACCGCCAGCGGGGGGAGGAGGTGGTGGGTGTAATAAAGGGGCAGGGTGGCGAGGCGAGCTTTGTTCCCGCGGATATGCTCAAGGTAGCTGATATTGAGCAACTGGTTAAAAAGGCGGTTGATAGCTACGGTCGGCTGGATATCTTCTGGCATAATGCCGGCATCGTCGGTCCCGACGATATAAAAAATATCACCGAAGAGATATATGATAATATGATGACGGTACACCTCAAAGCCGCTGTCTTCGGCGCCAAATTTGCCGCCCCCGAGATAGGCAAAGCCGGAGGGGGGTCAATTCTATTCACCGGCTCGGTTGCCGGGCTAAAACAGTCTGGTTATTCCATTACCTATTCGCTGGCAAAGACGGGGCTGGTAATGCTGACTAAGAAACTGGCCGTAGATTTGGCTAAGGATAACATCAGGGTCAATTGCCTCTGCCCGGGTCGAGTGAAAACACAGATGAGAATATCTGTTGCCGAGCAAAGGGCGCAGGCGCTGGGCATTACCCCCGATGAGTGGGACGAGAAGGACAGAGGGCGTATACCTCTGGGCAGGTTCATTACGGAAGAGGAAGTGGCTGAGGGGGCGTTATTCCTTGTCTCGGACAGGGCTTCCTCAATTACCGGCGTTGCCCTCCCCATTGACGGGGGCTTCCTGGCAGTATAGAATCTGGCGAACGCTTTTTATAATGCTAACCAAAAGTAAGGAGGAGTATTAAATGGGAAGGTTAGACAACAAGGTAGCCATAGTCACCGGCGGTGCCAAGGGCTTGGGCAAGGCTTTTTGCTTCGGGCTGGCTAAAGAGGGGGCTAAGGTGGTGATGGCGGCGCACCGTCTGGACGAGGAATCGCAAAAGGCGGTCAAGGAGATAGAAGCCAAGGGCGGTTTCGGTGTCACCGTTGATGTCACCGACGAGAAATCGGCATTGCAGATGGCTGAGGAGACAGTTAAGAAGTTCGGCCGAATAGATATTCTGGTGAACAACGCCGCCTTTTACTACGGCGTGGGCCGGAATCCCTTTTACGAGGTTTCTTCAGAGGACTGGGACAAGGCGCTGGCGGTAGGTGCCAAGGGCGCTTGGCTATGCTCTAAGGCGGTGTTTCCTCAGATGAAAAAGCAGAACAAGGGCAAGATTATTAACCTCTCTTCCGATACTGTCTTCGCCCCGACCAAGGGGATGATTAACTATATTACCTCCAAGGCGGCAGTCATCGGCATCACCCGCGTCCTTGCCGGCGAGCTGGGGCAGTATAATATCTGTGTTAATGCCATCGCTCCCGGTTATACCGATACCCCGGCAAGCTGGACTATCGGCAATGTGGCTAAATTCGATGCGAGCACTACCCCGCTGGGGCGTGTTGGCAAACCGGAAGATATGGTCGGTGCCGTCATCTTCTTTGCCAGCGATGACAGCGACTTCATTAGCGGTCAGACGCTGATAATTGATGGCGGACGGCGGGTGCACTAGAAGGAGT